>JAUVIQ010000155.1 GCA_030592655.1 Planctomycetales bacterium
AAATAACGTTATCTCTGCATTGCATTTATTGCAAGGATTTTCCTCAAAAGCACCCGCTGGGGAAGAGAATATTGAACCTGCCCCTTTGGGGTAATGAGCAAAGAATTTTGTGCGTAGCACCGCGTAGCGATACCACGTAGTGGTGCTACGCACTACGTACCACTACGTGGAATGCGGAACGTCCCGTGGGGGACGAAGTAAAAAAACATCCTTCAAAGATGGACGAGTTTCTTTTACTTCAAAATTCGACATTCCCTGTTCGATATTCATTATTCAAAAAAAGGCGCCACCCGTTTCAACATTATCCCCCCGCATTGCTTCAACATCATCCCCCCGCATTGCAGGGGGCTTGTTCACCTTTGCGCGCGCAAACGTGAACGTAAAAATCGGGGAGACGAAAAATTCCAAAAAAACTTTTCCTAAGGCCACCAAGGACTTATGCCGTCGCAATCCGTTTTTTGTTCGCGTTTGCGCGCGCAAACGCGAACGGAAAAGTTAATATAGAGAGAAGAGGGACTTGGGACTTGAGATTAGGGACTTGGCAAAAACAGAAAAAACAGAAGATCAAAGAAGAGGACATGGCGAAATGGCAAGCCGTAGAGTTTAGGCAAGATAGGCAAAGGCGGATTTTTTAAAATGGGCGAAAAAATGACCTTGAAAACCACAAACGCTTGCACGCCAAAGAGTTATGGATTTTGCAATTGTTCCCAATTGTTCCGAATCGTTCCCAATCGTTCCCAATCGTTCCGAATCGTTCCCAATTGTTCCGTTTCGTTCCGAATCGTTCCGTTTTGTTCCGTTTCGTTCCGTTTTGGTTTCCCAACGGGGGCCTACGGGCAGAAAAGAACACACGCGAGGCGAGATGCCCCCGATCAACCGATCAACCAATCAACCAGTCAACCAACTTGTGTCGCGGATTTATTCTTTCCGTGGTTCCGGCGGGACTTCTTTAGGGCCAAGGATAGTGTCCGGCGGAGCGGTGTTGACCGTGAACGCCTGTGTCTTGGCCAGCATCAGACGATGTTTGGCGCTTTTGACGGCAAGGACGCGAAGGCGACAGATTTTGGAGTTGACCTGCGGAACGGTCCACCTGATGGTCTTTCCGTCCTGGAGGTTCTCTGCTACGGTTCTCCAGGATCGCCCGTTATTCGCGGAGAATTGCAGGATGACATTTTTGTATTTTTCTACACCGTCGGGAAGCCATTTGAGCATCCGCGATGTTCCGCCACGGATGAGCGTTCCAGGCTGGGGCCAACCCGGTTTTTCTCCGGGCGTCCCTTCGGTTTGCGCGACGAGTTCCCATGGTCCGACTGGCCTGATAATCGGTCGCTTCACCTCAAGCGGCGGTCCGTCCACGTGGAGGATGTCCGAGAACGCGAAGTTGACGTTACCGGACTTATCGGATGCTTCGATGCGGAATCGCATTCTTCCGCCGCCTCGTCCCTGTCGTCCTGCTGCTTCGGGCGGGACCGAAACTTTCATCGCACCGGTTGCAGGAAGGCTCAGCGGGAACCTGGTCCAGACAACATTTTCCGGGAACGTTCCGAGCGTTGTAGCCATGCGCACGCTGTCGGTAACCAGGTTGGCGTCGCGGACGCACCATCTAACCTCAACCATACTGCCGACGGCATAGACATGAGGAATCTCGTTACCTTTTTCGTCTTTTTCTGTTACCGGCGGATCGACGGAGACATCAATCGCCGGCCTGGTCGTATCGACGACGTAGATTCGATGCGGCGTTCCGGGCGAAGCCGCTGCGACACCCTGGCCTGGGCCTACGAAGCGGACCCAGTATGTGCCGTCGGTTTCGGCATGGAAGAGGAAGTGCGTCTGCTCGACGCCGTAGTATCCCGCGCGCTCCCAGTTCTCACCGGCGCTGGTGGAGTGCCATATCGCCAGACGGGGCGTACCGGGGACCTGGTAACCGGCGGAATGCTTTACGAAGAACTGCTTGTTACCGGCATAATAGACCGGTATGCCTTCACCGATGACTTCGGCAACCGGAAGGTCCTCGCTGGGACGATAGTAGTGTGGTTTGTCGTAGGTCCAGGACGGGTAATCGTTTCGAGGGTCCCAATCGGGGTTTTCGTCGCTGACCTCGCAGCCGGTAATAAAGATCGCCATGACCAACGTCAGTAAGAATATATTCGTGCGCATAGTTACGGCCCTCAATAACACAATAACAATAGGATTGAACGGTCGAATATTCTATTTACCTTTGGTATCGGCATAAGAATATATTTACATAAGCGTTCTGGAAAGAACAAATTCTCGACATTTCCGATTTTCTGTATATAATCTTTTGACGTTTGATTTTAAGTTCTCGTAAAGTTGGTCCGGTTTCGATATGATTCCGGTGCAATAAGTAACAATTACAGGAAGCCGTATGAGCAAACCAAGACGAAGAAGGAAAATAGGTTCCAAGAAACGCCGCGAACGTCGTAACCGTCGAAAGAAGCGATAAGGTTATTTCCACACCCCCGCGATTTCCGTCGAGCAGTCCGGGCATTGGGTGCCGGCGAGGCGAATTTCCGCGACACGAAAACCGCTGCGCCGAATCACCGTCGCTGAGCAGTTCGGGCAGAGCGTGTTTTCGTATTGGCCGGCGGGGACGTTCCCGCAATAGATATATTTCAGCCCCGCCCGCCTGCCCGCCTGAACTGCCGTTTCGAGAGTTTCCATCGGAGTCGTCGGCGTGTCGGTCATTTTCCAGTCGCCGTGGAATCGGCTGACGTGCCAGGGGACATCGACGCCCAGTTCGCCTGCGATGAAACCGGCGATATCGGAAAGTTCCTCTGATGAATCATTCATTCCCGGAACCACCAGCGTCGTTACCTCGACCCACACGCCGGCTGATACCAATTCTCTCATGCACGTCAAAACCGGCTTGAGGCGTCCCTTCATCACTCGCCGATAGGTTTCGTCGCGGAAGGCTTTTAAATCGACATTGATGGCGTCGAGGTATGGCGAGATGGCCTGCACCGCTTCGGATGTCATGAATCCGTTGGAAACGAAGCAGTTTTTGATACCGGCTTCGTGGGCGAGTTTGGCTGTGTCGTAGCACAACTCGAAAAAGACGGTCGGCTCGGTGTAGGTATAACTGATGGACTTGCAATCGTTGCGTTTGGCTGTGGCGACGAGATCGTCCGGCGGGATTGACTCGCCGGTGAGGATTTTTCCGGTTCGCGGCGCTTGGGAAATCTGCCAGTTCTGACAGAACGAGCATTGGAAGTTGCACCCTGCCGCTGCTATCGACAGGCTCGTCGAACCGGGCAGGAAATGGAACAGCGGCTTCTTTTCAATCGGGTCGATATTGACAGCCACCAAGGCGTCGTAATTCAACGAGAAGAGTTTTCCGTCGATGTTTTTTCGTACTCGGCAGATGCCGGTCTCGCCGGGCTTGATGAGGCACTGATGTCCGCAAAGCCGGCAGCGAACGTCGCCGTCGCCGGCCGATTCATACAACATCGCTTCGTGACCTTCGCTTCCGGTCATCGGTAGATTCTCATTCCGGGTGCCGTGGTCGCGGTGTTTGCGACCACGTTAACACCTGCATGTCCGCGTGGTCGCAAACACCGCGACCACGGCACCCCACCCAGGAAGATAAGTGGATACGGATGGATTACGAATATAGTATCAGTGTCTTCGTTTTGCTTTTTTTTATGAGTTTTTGCGTCGGGTTGCTTCCGCTGCGGAGATCAATTCAGGTTTTGGCTTCGGTTTCAGCGGGAGTCGTGTACACCATCGTTCGCTTTCATTTTGAGCCTGATCCACCAGCACTGTTTGGTTTTGTCGCGTTTCCTCTTTTTTATGTACTAACTATGAAATTGGGAAGATTGATTCGGCATAAATCTAAAGGAAAATAGGGGATGCTGGGGTTGTTTCCCGGCTGGAAGAAAAGGGGGACATTCTTACTTTTCCCCTGTTTCGCTCCTCGACCACGATGGACTAACGCAAGAAAAAGTAGAATGTCCCCTTTTCCCCCCAAAAAGTCCGGTTTTTCAGGGATCCCTCAAAAAACGCGGGGATAGGAATTTTCTTCAAAATTGCGGGGTTTTTTGCTTGACAGAATCGCGGGTTGTGGTATAATGGCATCATCGAGTCGGAGGTGTGGCCCCGCTGACTGGAGCCGAATGTTGGAACAAGGGGCCGGAAGGGATGCATATCCAATGGCATGAGACGGAAGGAGGTTAGCGACCCGAACAACAAGTAATTTGTAGTTTTAGTATGCACATCTGTGGGAGTATTCTAATGGCCTGCGGCGTGTGTCCGTAGGTAGGCCCCGGGATGAGCCGCGGGGCTGGCAAGTCATCAGTGAGAGGAAAAAGAGATGAAACAAGTACTTATATTTCTGTGTGTGTTGGCCGTAGTGGCCATCGCAAGCCCGGCGTGGGCTACAACCTGGACCTTTACCGACGCTGATCCAACCGACAGCAAATGGTCAACCCCCGGTAACTGGGATCAGGGAACTGTGCCTGTCTACGAAGTCGGGGTTTACTCTGGTAGTACTGTGGTGATAGGGAACAACAAGACCTGCATTCTTGACGTCAAAGTAGGAGACCCCCTTGATACCACTAATTATGGAACCCTTCGCCGGTTGTATGCCGGCAATGCTGACGAAGATGATAATCCCCTACTTGGTACCCTCCAGATCGATGACGGTGCTTACCTGCGTCTTACTACTTACTCCCGACTCGGTGCTAGTGGCCCAGGTAAGATCGTACAGTATGGTGGTGAGATAGACTTCGGCTGCAATATGGACTGGCCATGGAATGGCGCCTATTCATCGACGCACGAGCTGCATGGAGGCACCTTTAAAATATCCTATGCCTCTGCAGCGCACTGGCTTATGGACGGAGACGGCGGTAACACCATGACTTGTGCGTTCACCCAGGATGGTGGAACGTACAGCAACGTTGGGAAAATGGAGATCGCCGTTGGATCTTTGAATGATTCCACAGCCATCTACACGATCTCGGATGGCACTGCCTCTGTCGATGTTCTCAGCATCATGAGAAAGGGCGCCGGCGGCAGTGGCGCTAGCGGAACCGGCACCGGCATATTGAACGTCGTCGGCTCCAAATCGACAATCACCATCGGCACTTACCTGCAGGCGAATCCCGGCGCTGGTCTCGACGCGATACTTGAGTGCGAGATCGATGCCGGCGGTATCACCACGATTATCGTTACCGGAACGGCCACCTTTGAGGCCGGCTGTCTCCTGGACATGGAGATCGCTTCCGGCGTGACGCTGACACCGGGCCAGCCGTTTGACCTGATGACGGCCCCCGACGGTGGCATCACAGGCCTGCCCACACTGAAGGCCGAGGACGTCGGCACCTGGACTGTCGCAGTCGTTTCAGGCAGCGACATACTCCGGGCTACATACGTTCCTGAGCCGGCAACGCTGACGCTGCTGGGATTGGGCGGACTTGGAGTTCTCATCCGCCGAAAGCGTCGTTAATTGGTCAATTAGAGTCCGCCCACGGATCGGACGGACACGGATAAATTGGTAGAACATCTGGTCCAACAGCCCGCGGAAGGGTTTTCGTGGGCTGTTGGTTTTCTTCGATTGCCAGCATTCGGCGTTTCAGTTCGACCCCGCCGGGGGCGGAAAAGCCCCCTATCGCCCCACCGGCGTGGATGACACGATGACAGGGCACCACCAGAGGAAGGGGATTCCTTCCAAGTGCAGCCGCTACTGCCCGAGCGCTTCCCGGCTTGCCTATAGCGCCGGCCAGCCAGGAATAACTCCGCGTCCAGCCATAGGAAATACCCCTGCAAGCACGCAACACCCGCCCTGCAAAGGTTTTCGCCGAAGGTAAATCGCAGGCAACATCGTCGAACCCGACAGCCTGCCCGTTGAAATACGCCCACGACAGATCGGCAATATCGGCGAACTCATCGGGGTTTTCAGCCGAGCCGGGATACTCAAAGGCCAACAGGTCTTTCAGGTCGGCCGCGCTGTAGTGTGGAAGGACGATTCGCACCAGCCCGTCAGGGCTCTTTACCGCCCCCATCGGCCCGGCGGCGGTCGTCCAGATAGCATACGGCGAAGGTGAGTCCATGCGGAAATGGTAAGCGGAGACTTCGAGAGACGCAAGCAGGCGGAACTGGCCACTGAAGTGGCCAGTCCTCGTCATGCGGCCCCGCCGGCGGTTCGGCGCCGACCATTGTGCCTCTGAAATTCGCGGACGATCCGACTGATGCGCCCAAGCGTCTCCTGCCCGCGTTGAGATTCATTAAGCCCTACAAACTGGAACGCCATCAACACCACACCACGATCGTCGTCTATCCGCTGGCGGAATTGCGCATCGGCCAGAACGGATTCAAACTCCTGCCCGACCTTGATGCAAACGCCGATAATATCGCCGGTATCGACGTCCGGAGCGGTCCTGTTGGGAAGTCTGATCTGGAATCCGCCGCCGGAGATGTTCGTTACCCACCCCTCCCATTTTATGGACCGGTCCCCGTCCTGTCCGCCATGCCAGAACGTAGCCAGTACCGACCGGTTGGCGGGGATATTGACGCGATTGTAGGCTCGCCGCTGTACCCGCTGCATCTTCAGCGGAACGGGCACGCACACAGCGTTATTCGTCTGGCCTGCATCGACTTTTACCTGGCAGATCGCTTCGACCGGCGTGTTGAAGATATGCTTGTGATGCCCCAGTTTGAACGTGAAACCGAGCATCAGACCTTCGGTTATTTCGGGTTCGGTGCCGGAGCGACTCGTGGGAAATTGCAGCCAGAGTTTATCCTGGCCTTGCTTAATGATCCCGCTGCGCAGATTGTACCAGAGGCCTCCGACCCGGCATGTTACGGAGACGGGAACCTTCCGGCGAATCGCCTCATTAAGGCAAGTGTCGATCTGACCTCGATTCAATTCCTGGATGAGAGCCATTTTTCCCTCGCTATATCAACTTGCTTCACCGCCCTGCCCATAAGTTAGTTTCGACAGAAGGAGGATACGACTTTACCAGTCCCCCGCACGGAAATGCCCGTTTTCAATCGGTCAATTCAGCCCGGATTTGTTCGGCATGGGGCAACTTCGGTCCGGTCAAAGCCACCACAAGACCCGGAAGCGAACAGAACATCGGTACAAGCCTGGCTACCAGCGCCAACACCAGGATTTCACTATCAGAAACCGCGCCGACGGTAAAGAACGCCAGGAAGAAAAACTCGACCACCCCAAGCCCGCCGGGGCTTATCGGAACCGCCGCGATAATGTAAATAATCGGGACGTACAGGAAGAACTGATACCACGCGATATCCAGTCCCAGGCTCCAGGCAGACAGCATGATTCCGATTACGAAAACCGTCTGCCCGATGAACGTAATCCCGACAGCCCTGGTAAGCGCCATCGGTCGGCGACCATAAAGACTGACTGCCTCGCCGGCCAGAACGACGTATCGCTGCATGGGCAAACGCGAAATAATCTTACCCAGACGGAGAAACCGTCGAAGCCTTCGGCTCAAGAGCACCGCCAGCGTAACGACCGTAACGGCCAGCACTGCCGATACGATAATGGCCGGGGTCCTGATCCGGT
>JAUVIQ010000052.1 GCA_030592655.1 Planctomycetales bacterium
GCATTACGCCTCTTGCAGCGACGACGTTGTCTCTTCGCCGAAGCGTCGTTACGACCTTGGCTGCGAGGTTGTCCGTCGGGCGATTGTCGATGCCGACCGCCGGGACGGTTTCGACGCGATCGCCCTGATGGGAGATTTGATAGACAACGGTAGTTCACCACGCGCCGACGACGACCTTCGGGCGGTGCGCGAGGTGGTACGCACCGCCGCGCCCGATGTGCCGCTGATGGTTATACCCGGAAACCACGACGGCGACCCACAACGTCTGCTGGGGCTGTTCGAGCATCGCTGCGGTCTGCACGAGATCGGACCTTACCGCTTCATCACATTCGCCGACTCCTACGTCGATGACCAGATATGCACGCGCAGCGAATCGGACCGGCAACTGCTGGCGGACATCGCCAAGCGTCCAGGCCCGCCGATTATCGTCCTTCAGCACAATCCGATGAACCCCGTTATCGAGGGCGATTATCCGTTCATGCTGACCAATCGCGTCGAATTGATGGCCGATTACGCTGAAGCCAATATCGTGCTGTCGATCAGCGGGCATTACCATACAGGCCAGGCGTTAAATGTCGCCGACGGCGTGCGATATTTCACTGCCCCTGCCGTCTGCGAGGCCCCGTTCGCTTACGCGATGATTACACTGCGAGGGCGGGAGGTCGAAGTCGAACTTCGCCCGCTGGCGGTAGAAGCCGAACCAGCGATTATCGACTGCCACGCCCACACCGAATTCGCCTATTGCGCCGAGGACGTTACCGCTGAGGGCGCCGTCGCACGCGCACGCGACTTCGGACTGGCAGGGCAATGCCTCACCGAACATGCCGGTCAACTCTATTGCAGCGAGAAAGAGTTCTGGGCCGCAAGACACATCCGCGAACCAGCTGTCTGGCGTAGCGGTAAAAATTGCCGAATGGCCGAATTCCGCGAAAAAATGCTGCCGCTGCGCGACGACTTCGTCCGCGTCGGACTGGAGGTCGGACTCGACGCCGACGGGCAACTCACCATCCGAGACGAAGACCGCGATTGGCCTGATTTGCTCATCGGGGCTGTGCACTGGATTCCTGAAAACCCCGACGAACTGAACGATACGCAATTGGCCGACGCATTCATGCGGGCATCGCGCGGAATTTCCGAATCCGGCGTGGACATCCTGGCTCATCCCTGGCGGTTCTTCCGTCGGGAAAAAAGGCCCGCGCCGAAGGAACTCTACGGCGAACTGGCCGACGTATTGGCAGCGACCGACACCGCCGCCGAGATAAACTTCCACACGAACGCCCCTGACCCGGCCTTCTTCGCCGAGTGCATCGCCCGCGGCGTCAAAATCGCCCTTGCCTCCGACGCCCACCACATGTACGAACCCGGCGGATTCACCGCACACCTGGCGCTGCTGCGACAAGCAGCAGGACGCGACAACATCGCAGATTTGCTGTTTTATCCGCCCGCACGCCAACACCCCGCGATTGGTGCTTGACAGGTGTGCGCCGAAAGAGTCGAATTAATATCAACCTTTTCAGGAGAAATACAAATGAAGACGAAGACACTGGTAATGTTGCTGGCGGCGGGTGTGGCGATTGTATCGCTCTCAGCGCCGAGCGACGCACGTCGTAACAACGCAGAAGACAGCGGGGACAGCAGAACGACCAGGCCATCAAAACGCAGGCGCAAACCCACCACTCGTAAAAAAACCCGCTTGTGGGGGATGCACGCGCAGATGGTGAAGGTCTGCGGGCTGAACGAGAAGCAGCAATTGCGAATCGTCGAACTGAACGCACTGCGCCGCGAGGCTGGGAAGAAATACAGGGCTCAAAACGCCGAAATAATCAAGACCCTCAGGGCAAAAATCGCCGAAGCCAATAGGAACAAGGACAAGCAGGCGAAAAAAGACGCACACACACAGATTCGCAGTTTCCGGTTCAAGCAGAGGGAAATCGACGTGCACTGGCAGAAGCAGATAATGGCTGTTCTGACGCCCGAACAAAAGGTGCAGTGGAGCCGGTACCAAACCATGCTCTCGGTAATGAGGCGGTTCGGAAACGTCAAACTTACCGACGCCCAGAAAACAAAAATAAAAGCCGCCTGCGCGAAATTCACAAAAGGCGTGAATATGTCCGACAAAAAGGCCCGACGCAAAACGATGAAGATATTGGCTGAATATATCCGAAAAGAAATTCTCACCCACGACCAGTATAAAGCGACGACCAGGCCGACCGGAAAACCCACGACCAGGCCAAGTGATTCCGGAAAATCGACGAAAGTAAAAAAACCTGCTTGAAAACTCGCCGGATTGCAGCGAAAATGAGCGATTATGTGGCGGCGTAGCTCAGTTGGTTAGAGCGGGGGATTCATAAGCCCTAGGTCACTGGTTCGAGTCCAGTCGCCGCTAATGTTTGATTTGTCGGGTTTTTTCTTGACGAACCTGTCGGGTTTAGGATAGAAGTTCGACAGGTTTATTTGATTTACGATACAAAGGAGCATGGTAATGATCGATATGAGCATGTTGGCCGCTGATACCAGCGAGTATTTCAACTGGAAGATTCAGTTACCCCTTCTGGTGGTCTTGATCGGCGTGATTGTCTTCTGGCTGTGGTATCGCAAGAAGCAAATGTAATTCGCGCCCGTTCTGTTTCCCCTCGCGCCGCCACCGAAGGCGTCAGCAGCCTCGTATGCTTTACATACGAGGTTTGTTCTGTGCGGCTTCAAAAAAGCGCCATTGCGACCCAGGAAAGTTCGCAGGAGGTTTCACATTCCTCATTCGCCGGACAGGTCCGTCTTCGTCCTGCACGGCCAGGACGCATTCCTGCACCAGCAGCGGTGCGCCGGACTCATCGACCAACTTGCAGGCCCAGCCTGTCCCGAGCAGGGTCGAGGGGCCTGTCCCGAGCAGGGTCGAGGGGACGACGCGAACCTCGCCGTTGCGAAATTCGACGCCGAAGCCGAACTGTCCGACGTGATGGACGAGTTGCGGACGGCTCCGCTTCTGGCTGCACGAAGAATCGTAATCGTCCGAGATGCCGACGCATTCGTCCTCGAACACGCCCCATCACTGGCGAAATACCTCGCATCACCAGCCGCTACCGGAACGCTGATCCTTATGGTCAATTCCTGGCCTCCAAAGACGCAGCGCAAAGACTTGCTCGACGCCATCAAAGCATTGACCAAAATTGTCAGCCAGGGCGGAGAATTGATAAACTGCTCTGCGCCGTCGTCAGCCGCACTTCCGAAGTGGATTTCCCAAGCCGCCGAAACGCACGGTAAAACGATGGCCCCGCAGGCAGCGCGAATGCTGGCGGAATGGATCGGAGCCGACCTGGCCCGGCTCGACGGAGAAATCCGCAAACTCGTCCTTTACGTCGGCGACCGGAAGGAAATCTCGTCTGCGGACATCTCGGCTGTCGCCGTCGCCACGGGTGGATACGAACCGTTCGCGCTGACAAACGCTATCGGGCGACGCAATACGCGCAAGGCCCTGACGATACTCGCCGAAATGCTCACCACCCGAGGCGAAGAAATCAAGACGCTGGGAATGTTGGCATGGCACGTGCGAAAAACCCTCGCCCAGGCGGGCAGAAACGCCCCCGCCGCCACCAAAGCACGACGCGACACCAGAAAACTCCTCAAAGCCGACCTCGCCATCAAATCCGGCGCAGACTCGACCACCACGATGCAACTACTCGTGATGGGACTCAGTAGCCAGTAGCCGGTAGTCAGTCGGGTGGCACCTTCAAGCGTAGCGTAACGAAGTGAAGCGGAGCTTGTGGGTGCTCTACGCCATTGTCCAGCCAGCACCCACAACCTCCGCTTCCCATAGGGACACTACGTGTCGCTCCGGTTGAAGGTGCCACCCAACTCTGTAGCGTTCAGTAGCAATCCGCAATCCCCAATCCGCAATTTGATCTCTTGATCCGCAGGCCGATTTGATCAACGATCGCGGCCAATGAGCGAAAACACGAAAAATCCACCTGCCAGGACGGTTCCGACTAAAGAAGATACTTCCCGCTCCCTACCGGTCGCGGCTAGCCGCGACCGGGAGCGAGCGGACACACCGCTACCCACCGATACGCGCCCTTACTTCACCGGCAATGCCGGACGGTTCACGCTCTACCAGGGCAATTGCCTCGAACTGATGCCTCTGCTGCCGGCCGGCTCGTTCGACCTCATCTTCGCCGACCCGCCATATTTCCTCTCAAACGGCGGAATCACATGCCAGGCCGGGAAAATGGTCTCCGTCAATAAGGGCAAATGGGACCGCTCGATGGGCTTCGCCGGAAACTACGCATTCACGAAAGACTGGATCGCCCGCTGCCAACGCCTCCTGAAACCCAACGGGACAATGTTCGTCTCCGGCACCAGCCACATCATCCACATCGTCGGGGCCGTCATGGACGAACTGGGCCTGAAAATCCTCAACGACATCACCTGGGTAAAGCCCAACCCGCCGCCGAACCTCTCCTGCCGGTACTTCACGCACGCTGCCGAGACAATTCTCTGGGCAGGCCGGGATAAAAAATGCCGCCACAAGTTCAATTACCAGTTGATGAAGCGCATCAACGGCGGCAAGCAGATGAAGAGCGTCTGGACGGATATAGAAACGCCCCGCCGGGACGAAAAAGTCTTCGGCAAGCACCCGACGCAGAAGCCGCTGGCCCTTCTGGAGCGGATAATCGCAGCCGCCAGCGACGAAGGCGACCTCATCCTCGACCCCTTCAGCGGCTCGGCCACAACAGGCATCGCCGCCGCAAGAATGAACAGACAATCCATAGGACTGGAGATGGAAACGGAATTTCTGGATATCGGCGTGCACAGGTTCGTCGGCGTGCCACAAGCGGACAATCCCGACCGCATCCTTGATTTGATAAGGGCTTACGCAGCAGACAATCCAACGCCGGATGAACTTGCACGTCTCCTGCGTATGGCTGAACGCCAAGTTTATTACTACCGACAAGCGGCCTCGATACTCGGATTGCTAAAGCGTTCGGAAACCGGCTGGACCTTGACCGACCTCGGAAAGACCATTTGCGAAAATAGAGAAGTGCAGAGCCGTTCACTTCTCGCGCAAAGAATACTGGAACTTCCGCTCGTCCAGTCAGCCATCAGGAAAAGTCGTAGGTATCGAACAAAAGTTGCAAAGTGCCGAATCATCGCAGAGTTATTATCCCGCAGCACTGCGCTGACCGGTTCGACTTGTAACCGGCGGGCACAAACACTCCTTGCGTGGATAGATTGGGCAATGGCCGGGTGCCGTGGCCGCTGTGTTTGCGGCCACGCTGCAACCGATGTGAACGTGGTCGCAAACACAGCGACCACGGCACCGGCCTGTTACGCATCAGATGACACCGAGACGATTCTCTGGGCCGGGCAAAAACAAAAGATAGTGAAATGTTAACGGTTCGTTATATAATCGCGCACCATGAAACAATATGAAGCAGTCATTCAGACGTTGGAAAAGTTGGGTGGGCTCGCAACGTTAGGGCAACTCTACGGTGAGGTGTTCAAAATAACCGACTGCAAATGGGGGACGAAAACGCCGCTTGCAAGTATCCGCCGCATTGTTCAAACGCGCAAAGAAATCTACAAGATAAAGCCCGGCCTCTACGGATTGGTTACAAGGAAAAGTGAACACGAATCTCGCGGCATCGTCGCGGAGACTGCGAAGAACAGGGATTCCGCCGAAGTGGTAATCTTCGACCACACCTACTATCAGGGTTTGCTGCTCATCGTCGGAAAGATGAAGCGATTTGATTGCTGGTCGCCCAATCAGGACAAAAACAAGATGTTTCTGGACAGAACAATTGATTCGCTCCGCACCCTCAAGGAGATGCCACGCTTCTCATACAAGAATCTGGTGAACCGCAGCGCGACCGTTGACGTTATTTGGTTCAATGAGCGCGGAATGCCGAGCAGTTTTTTTGAGATTGAACACAGCAGCGACATACAAAACTCATTGCTCAAGTTCAACGACTTGCAGGATTTTCACACTCGAATGTTCATCGTCTCAAACACCAAGCGCCGCAAAGAGTATGAAAGCAAAATCAAATACTCCTCATTTCGGGATATTGCAGGCCGCGCGAAATTTCTTTCCTTCGATTGGCTCGTGAAGGAATACGAGCACACCGTCGAAGCAAGCAGCGCAGAAGTAACGCTCTGATGTGGCAATCGAAGCCTTAACCGGAAAGATGGGTGTTCTCGTCCAACCCCGCACCAAAGGCCCCGGCCACGGAAGCAGAAGTCGGGCGTTTTATGCAAGGACTGGGTTTGTAAAGCAAATCTTGGGATTATCCGACTAATGTGTGGATGTTCAGACACTTTCATCCATAATCGATATTTGCTCAGATACGGAACCAAAACCATCATTTGCCAGATTGCCCTACTTCCTCTCCAACGGCGGCATCACCTGCCACGCCGGGAAAATGGTATCAGTCAATAAGGGCAAATGAGACCGCTCGATGGGCTTCGCCGGAAACTACGCATTCAATCAGACGTACCCCAGGTACTAACGGCCTTCGATAGTGATTTGATCTTTGCGTCACGGTCGTTGCCTTCGTACACAACGTAGAGACGAAAGCACAGGAACGCAAAATTGCTATGGTCATGCAGCAGGCTTTGCTGCACTTCCACGATAGGTTTAGGCTCGGGGTCGTTCCCGACAAAAACCATCGTGAGTTCTCTTTCCTTAGCGGGGGAGAGAGTTTGAGCCTCTGCAACACTCACAAGGCGTCCACGCTGCTCCAGCCTCAGAGATTTCGGTAGCCGACAGAGAAGAAACTGGCCTAATGGAATTTTGTGTTTAGCGGCAAGATCAGCGAGTTGAAACTTGCAGGCTTGATAAAAAAGATCGCCAGCATGCACATCGTTACCGTCGCCAACTATGACAGACACCTCTTTCAGAAGTTTTGGAGGCTTTCTTGCAACAAGACATCGCGCAAGACTCCGTATCACCGTTTCCTGGCTTGGATCATGTTTCTTGACATTTTCAAGATCCTTCGTGGAGGCTTTCAGGATAATCTGGTCAATATATGAGTCTACAAAAGTCCCGATCCTGTCGCCTGCAACCAATTCCAGAATCTCACTGCCGTCAGCTGGCACGCCTAACTCTCCACAATTTCGAAGACGCTTAAGAAGTTGGCGGCACGCTTCTTCGAAACCAAACGTAGTCTTATGGAAATATACGACCTGATGCATGTAATAACGAGCCCACAGCATGTGCTCCACAGCAGGCAAGGCCTTCTCCGATATGCCCGCTATACCATCGGCACTTACGCGGAGTTGGTTCAAAAGGTAGTTTATGTCGATGATCCCGTACGGAACGCCCGTTGCATGTGAGTCTCGCAAGAGGTAATCAATTCGGTCCATGTCGAAGCTGCTGTGGATCAACTGAGCCAACTTCTCAGGCCCTGCCCCCGTAAGTAAATTAGCTACCGCTTCCGCTCGGTCCGGCCCTCCCAAAGCCTCCACGAGGTCTTTTTGATTCCTAATAATGTAATCACCCACCTTCTCGTGAGTGGGGTATATTCTGCGTTTTCCCGGTTTTGCCGGGAAGTACTGCCGGTTTGTCGCGTCTTTTGCTTGTACCTGATCTTCTGTGAGCTTGACAAAATCGACATATTCCATCAGATGAGAATATGGGTAGTGGCCGATATCATGCACAAGCGCCGCCAAGCGAAGGTTGGCTTCTTCTTCTGGGCTGATCCCTACCCCATTCTGTTTCGCCCGGTTTAGTATCCGGCACATGACCGCGAATACACCTAAACTATGAGCAAAACGAGTGTGCGTTGCATTCGGATATGTCAGGTGGGCGAACCCGAGCTGTTTGATATGACGGAGACGCTGAAATGGAGCGGTATCGATAACCCGCCACTCATTCTCTTCCAGAGTGATGTCCCCGTGAATGGAATCTACTACGATCCGTTTACGGTTGGGTTTCCGTGATAAGGCCATAGTGGCGAAGCTCCCCTAGCGCATCCCGAACCTCGGATTCGCTAAAGGGCTTCCCGTATTCCTTCAGCGTTAGAGAGATAGTACTGGGATTTGGAGTTCGAACCTGTTGCCTGTCCAGAAGGAAATGCACTGATGCCAGCAATTCGAGATGCTGTGCCAAGTCGCTCCGGTCATCCGACTCAAAAAGCGGCCGAATGTTCTTTATGACAGCCAGGCAGTCCTCGTCGAAGGCCCAATTCTTGGATTCGTCGTAATCAGTCTCCAGTTCTTCCATAAGGGCAGTTCCGTCCCCCGCCAGCGCACGACAGTAAGGGCCGCGTAGATCCCACGTGAAAAAGTACCCCAAGTCAAGACCGGCAGATTCAACAAGATAAATCGATTTCTGGAGAATGAGACGTTCGGTAAAAGTTTCCGCTGTTAGTTGCAAGCCCAGACTATCCATGGCCAGTTTTATTCCAATCTGTCGCATATCCATAATATTCACTCCCCTGTTCGGCTTGAGTTAGGTTGTATCTGGATTATATCGCCCGGTGCAAGCCCAAAACTTAATTTTTGGTGGATAAGAATCGATTGGGAAAAGGTATCTGAAGCATATGGCAGGGATATTACAGATTATACAGGGGAGATGCAAAAGAAAATCCGGAGAAATATTTCACTGAGTAAACTGCAAGCTCCCACCGGGGGCTAACGAGGACTCCAAACGCGAAACATCGCGTTTGGAGCCTCTTCGCCCTTGGCTAACATCTTTCGGCCCTTCGGGCCTGATTCTCCGGGCACGTTGTGAGGGGCTTTTGTATCCGGCGGCGAGATGGATGTTCAATCTCAGGTTCATCGCGTGAGAGTCGATCATCAATCGGTATGTGCGTCAAGGTGGAATTTCGCACTTCTCGGCTAGCCGCGAGCGGGAGCGAGCGGGCACACCGAACACCGAAAGATTCTTCCCGCTCACTGCCGGTCGCGGCTAGTACACTGTCCGCCCCCCGCCGCGTGGAGTGGGTGGATAAATTACAGGTCAAATTCCGCCCAAACGGCGCAGTGATCTGAGGCTGCGTCGGACTTGCACGTAACCGTATCGTATTCTTCCTCGACATCGACCGATCCGTTGGACGAGGTCGTCAGTTTCTTCAACTTGTGCATCCCGCGACGTTCAACGCCCGCTTTATTGAACTTGGCCCTCAACGGCTCCGAGACCAGGATGAAATCGATCTGCTCGAACTTATTGTAGTAATACGTCCAGCGTTTCATGGGATCGAGAGGGAATTGCAGTTCCAGTACATCGTACATATTCTGAACGTTTAACAGCGGCTGCAATGGTGCGCTGGTCGGACTGTCATTCAAGTCGCCGGCCACGATGACCCAGTCGCTGGTCAGATCGTATTCGCCGAGTATCTCGGCAACCCGCTCCGCCTGGCATTTGCGCTTTTTGTTGGCCGTACCGTCATAATCGTATCCGCGACTTTTAAAGTGATTGCACAGCACATACAGCGGCTGGCCTCCGGGCAGGAACACTTCAACTTCCAGGCAGTCTCGGCTGAAGACCTGTTTCTTCCCTTTCTTGTCGAACATGTGCGTCCAGATTCCGCCAAGCGGATGTTTGCTGTAAAGACCGACGTCAATCCCGCGCGGGTCGTTGGCGTCGATCAGCATCTCGTACTTGTACCGATAGCCCATAAGGTGACCGTCGAAAGACTTGAGCGTCGGTCGGCTCTCGGCCTCCACAATGCACACCAGGTCCGCGCGGACGTCTTTTATCACCCGTGCCGTGTTTTCCCTTGCGACCTCGGAGAATTTGGCCTGCTTGAACTCGATCGCGCCGTCCCAATCATCGACCCCCTTAGCCTTCACGCCCGTCACCGCCCAGCCGCTTTTCTTGAACAGCCTGCCACGATCTTCGCGCACTTTGATGTATGGCTTGAGTTCTCCCTTATACATTTTGACGATCTTTTTTTTATCATTGGCCGTATAAGTGGTTTTGGCCAGCAGATCGCGGAACTCGCCGATCTTCTTCAGGATTTCGTCGCCGACATTATGATCCTGAAAATTGAAGACTTTCGCACGACCGAAAAGGTTTTCGACATTGAAACTGGCTACTCTTAAAGTGTTTGACATGGTTGGACTCCTGTATTGAAGTGTGAAATTTTTCTTTCGCCCGGAATTGGTAACACCACGGCATATGATTGCTCCATTGTCGTACCGTTGTCTATTACAGGTGTATTATAGGCGCATCGTTCGTCATCTGTCAACTTCAAAATTGGAAAAACGGGAAAAATTGGAATAGGCGTACCTCCGTTTCGCTCTGATCGAGATAAATTCCCAAAAAATCACTTGCCGTAACCAGCGTGCAGGTCTATAATAACGACATGACTGACCGGTCAGTCAGGCGGATTGGTGGTGGCGTAACACGGGCGTCCCGCCCGTGAAAGAAGAAAACATGGCCGAGACGGCCATGCCACGCAGATTGGAAAGATGAGTTATGTGCAGCGTCAAAGGGACAATTGACAGGCGTGGTGCGATTCTGGCGGCAGCGGGGAAGGTTTTTCACGCCCACGGCTATGCCGCTACGACGATGGAAGCCGTCGCCGCCGAAGCCGGCGTCGCCAAGGGAAGCCTCTACAACTATTTTCGCAACAAGCAGGACCTTTTCACGCAATTATTCGCCGAGATAACCGCCGGCGATGAAGCCGAGACCGATCAACTGGTAGCAGAGGACATTCTCGCCGACGAGAAACTCCAGAAACTGATAGACAACGTCTTCGCCCAGCTGGAGCGATACACAGCCATCGGCGGGTTGGTTCTGGAGTTCTGGGCGACGGCAGCGCGTCAGACTTCGGCGAGCTCAGTCGAGCCGCAGCACCAGGGCGAACTGGCCGAGATGTTCGAGCAGATGTTCAGCCGATGGCGCCGGCAAACCGGCGCGATTGTTACACAGGGTATCGAATCGGGTCTGTTCCGCGCGGAGATAGACCCGGAGGTGGCGGCTTCGCTTATCGTGGCTGTGGTGGACGGGATTATCGTCCATTCGATCCTGGACGTTGGAGCGGACTTCGGCCCGCACTCGCTGGCGGCATTGAAAAGGGGTCTGCTGGCAGCACTATCGGCATGGGCGGACACGAAAGACCAATTAGACAGAGGTGAATTATGAGTGAACAGGCGAAATGGGTCCGGTTAATTCGCAAGGCGATGCCGGGATTGATTGTTATTGCGGTCTTGGTCGGCGTGGTGGCGATTGCGCTGTTTCTCAAGAAGCGTGATGACGACTCGCCGGCAGGTAAGCGTCCGCCGGTGAACGTCGTAACGAAGGTGATCCGCCCTGAAGCGAGCGTCCTCGACACGTTAGAGATTGGCGGTCGGGTCGAAGCCGACCGCGTAGTGAAGGTCTCGGCCGAAGTGGACGGGCGCGTCGAAAAGGTTGTCGGCCGGGAAGGTCATAAGGTGCGGGCGGGTGATACACTGATTCGCTTGAATACGGATTTTCTCCAGCCCGAATTCGACCGCGCCGAGGCACAGGCCCAATTCGACGCCGGCGAATACAAGCATATCGCCGATCTTCGCAAGAAAGACGCAGCCACAGCGGCCGAAGTGAACCAGTTTCGGACGAAGGCGGCGGTCAGCAAAGCGGCCTTTGACATCGCCAAGGCCAGGCTTAAGCGGGCAATCATCGTCGCGCCCATCGACGGTGTGCTGGAGAAGGTAATCCCGGAATTCGGCACATTCGTTAAGGATGGCGACGTGGTGGCCGTTATCGTGGATTCCGACCCGGCCAGGGTCGTCGTTGATGTGCCCGAACTTGATGTGCCGTTCCTGAAAATCGGTCAGAAAGAGAAAATCCTCATCAAAGGCAGGCCAAAGGAACTTACCGGAGAGATAACCTACATCAGCAAACTCATCGACCGGGCGGCCAACACCACGCGCGTGGAAATAAGCGTCGATAACCGCGCCGGCGCACTGTGGAGCGGGCAGATAGTTGACGTCCGCCTGCTTCGGCGAGTGCTCAAGGACGTGATTCTGGTTCCGCTCGAAGCGGTTATCCCGATGGAAAAAGGCAAAAAGGTCTTCTATGTCGTCTATGTCGTCGAGGACGGAAAGGCTGTCCGTCGGGAGGTGAAGATAGAACTTGCTCTTCTGTCGAAGCAACGCGTTTGCATCACCAGCGGGCTGAAGGAAGGCGATAAGTTAATCGTCAAGGGTCTGCGATTCGTCTCGCCGGGACGAACGGTGAAAGAAAAATGCCTCAACGAACCGACTAGTCAACCGTCAACATCGCAGGCGGCGACACAGCCGGAAGGGTAGTCCAATGCTGATTTCCAATACTGCAATCAAGAATCGCACGACGGTATTTGTCCTGATGTTTTTAATCGCCGTAGCAGGCATATACAGTTACGCTACGCTGCCTCGTGAGTCCGAGCCGGACGTGCAGATACCCGTCGTGCTCGTTACTACCGGTTATGAAGGCGTCTCGCCAAAAGACGTCGAATCGCAGGTAACGATTAAGATCGAAAACGAACTTACCGGTATCAAAGGCGTCAAGGAGATGACCTCTTCCAGCGCCGAGGGGTCCTCCGTCATAATGCTGGAATTCGAGCCTGAAATCCGCATCGAGGACGCCCTTCAGTACGTCCGCGACAAGGTCGATCTTGCCGAATTACCCGACGATTCCGACGAACCGATTATCAAGGAAATCAGCATCGCCGAGTTCCCGATCCTGATTATCGCCCTTGCCGGGGATATCTCGCCGGTACGCCTCAAGTCAATCGCCGACGAACTCGAAGACGCCATCGAGCAGGTCCCCGGCGTTCTGGAGGCCGACGTCCTCGGCGCTCTGGAGCGCGAGATTCGCCTTGAGATCGACCCCGACCGCGTAGCCGCCTATGGCCTGACCATCCCGGAACTCCTGACGCGACTCCGAGCCGAAAACGTCAATATCTCCGCCGGCGGACTTGAAACACACGGAACGAAATTCAACGTTCGCCTCCAGGCGGAGTTCGACGAAGTCGAAGATATCACCCACATACCCCTGACGAAACGAAACGGAAAGATAATCTATCTGACTGACGTGGTAACGGTGCGGGACACATTCAAGGACCGCGAAAGTCTCGCCCGGCTGGACGGGGTGAGCAGCATCACCATCAACGTTCGCAAGACCACCGGCGCTAACATCGTCAAGGTTGCCGACGAGGTCAAGGCCGTTCTGACCGAAGCCCGCAAACAGGTTCCCGCCGGCGTCAGGCTGGAGACGATACTGGATAAGTCAAAAGACATCCGCATGATGGTCGCCGACCTGGAAAACAATGTCGTTACGGGTCTGATCCTCGTCGTAATCGTCCTGTTGGCGTTCATGGGATGGCGGACAAGCAGCATCGTGGCTACGGCAATTCCGATGAGCATGCTTATCAGTTTCGCGATTCTCCAGTTGCTCGGATACACGCTGAATATGGTCGTACTTTTCAGCCTGATACTGGCTTTAGGGATGCTGGTCGATAACGCGATCGTCATCGTCGAGAACATTTTCCGCCACCGTCAGATGGGTTACGGTCGGATCGAGGCGTCGATGAAAGGGGCCGCCGAGGTCGCCTGGCCTGTGATAGCATCAACGGCCACCACAATCGCCGCTTTCTCGCCGATGATCGCCTGGCCTGGAATTATGGGCGAGTTTATGAAATACCTGCCGATTACGCTGATTATCACCTTGAGCAGTTCGCTGTTCGTCGCCATGGTAATCAGCCCGACGCTCTGTGCGGTCATGTCGGGAAAGGTCCGAAAGGTCCACGAGCGCCATCCGTTCATCCACGCATATCACGGACTGCTGGATAAGGCGGTGCATCACTGGTTCATAACGCTGGGACTGGTGTTTTTGATATTGTTCGGCGTGATGATTTTCTACTGGAAGCGAGGACACGGGATAGAGTTATTCCCCGATTTCGACCCCCGGCGAGCGATAATCAACATCCGCGCCCCGCAGGGAACGAATATCAAGGAGACCGACCGCCTGACGAAACTAATCGAGCAGCGTCTGGAACCGTGGCGCGAGCGGGGCGACCTGAAGCACGTTATAAGCAACGTCGGATCGGGCGGTGGCGGAACAATGTTCGGCGGCGGCGGGGCTGGGCCTCATGTCGGAAATATCACGCTGATATTTCACGACTATGACGACCGTCCGCGCAAATCCGCCGATGCCGTCAATGAAATCCGCAAGGCGCTGTCCGACATCCCCGGCGTCGAGATAAAGGTCGAAAAAGACAAGGAAGGTCCGGCCACCGGAGCGGCAGTTACCGTCCGCATCATCGGCCAGAAGTATGAAACGCTCGAAGAACTCTCCGAACGCGCCAAGGCGATGATCGAAGACGTACCGGGCCTGGTGAACCTGCGATCCGACCTGGAGGCGACACGCCCGGAACTGAAATTCGATACCGACCGTCGGCGGACAATGCTGCTGGGCGTCAACGCCTCGATTATCGGAAACGTCCTCAAGGCCTGCATCTTCGGATGGAAGGTCAGCACGTATCGCCGGTTCAACGACGAATACGACATCACCGACCGTCTTCCCGAGTCGCAGCGAAAGGATATCCGCGACATCTTCCGCCTGCACATCCCCAACGACGCGGGTCGGCCCGTACCGCTCAGTTCGCTGGGCGAGTTCAAGTATCACGGCGGATTCGGAACGATTAACCGCGTGGACCGCAAACGTGTCGTTACGCTGACAGCCGACGCCGAAGGACGACTCGATACCGACGTTCTCAAGGACGCACAGGACCGGCTGAAAAAACTCGAAATGCCGACCGGTTATCACATCCGATACGCCGGACAGAAGGAGGAACAGGAAAAGGCTATGACCTTCCTGTCCAAGGCGTTCGGATTCGCGCTTCTGCTTATAGTGCTGATTTTGGTGGGGCAGTTCAACACGCTCTCTGCCCCGCTTATCATTATGACGACGGTTATCCTCTCGATGATCGGTGTATTGAGCGGGCTTCTCATCTGCCGGATGCCGTTCGGAGTCATTATGACGGGCGTGGGCGTTATCAGTCTGGCCGGGGTGGTCGTCAACAACGCCATCGTCCTTTTGGACTATACCCGCCAGTTGCAGAAGCGAGGACTGGATATTGTCGCAGCCGCCCTGGAGGCCGGCGCTACCCGCCTGCGACCTGTGCTGCTTACGGCAGTTACCACCATCCTGGGCCTGCTGGCGATGGCGACGGGAGTGAGTTTCGACTTCAAAATGATGACCCTATCGAC
>JAUVIQ010000141.1 GCA_030592655.1 Planctomycetales bacterium
AAGAACGATATGCCCATCCAGCAGCGAGCGTGCGGCGTCGGCTACGGGGTCGTTCATGTCGTCGCCTTCGACGAGGACCGTCAGTACGCCTGTAATGCTTCCCGTTTCGGTGCAGCCGAGGCGTTCGGTCAGTTTCGGAAGGAGCGTGAAGACGCTGGGGCAGTATCCCTTGGAGGCGGGCGGTTCACCCGCTGCCAATCCTATCTCGCGCTGGGCCTGGGCGAAACGGGTCAGCGAATCCATCATGAACAGTACGTCATTACCCTTATCGCGGAAGTATTCTGCGATAGTAACCGCGGTGAATACGCCTTTGACTCGCTGGATGGGTGAGGCATCGGCAGCGGCTACGATTACCACGCTTTTGGCAAGACCTTCGGGTCCCAGGGCTTCTTCGAGGAATTGGCGGACTTCTCTTCCGCGTTCGCCGATGAGCGCCATGACATTGACGTCGGCTGAACTGACTTGTGCGATCTCGCCGAGCAGCAGGCTTTTGCCTACGCCGCTACCGGCGAAGATTCCGATCCTTTGGCCCTTTCCGCACGTCAACAACCCGTCGAATGAGCGGATACCGAACGACAGGGGTTCGGTAATCTTTTGTCGGCTTAGAGGCGGCACCGACGCGCTGTCGAGCGGGCGCATTTCGCCGTCGCCGAGGGGTCCTTTACCGTCGAGAGGTCTTCCCAGTCCGTCGATTACCCTTGACAGGATGTCCTCGCTCAACTTTATGTATCTTGGCGAAGAGCGTGTGATGACCATGTCGTTCGGCGCGATTCCGCCGATACCCTCCAGCGGAAGGAGGATGCAGTTTTCGTCGTTGAAGCCCACCACTTCCGCCAATACGCTCTTTCCGTCGGTCAGGCGAATTTCACACAACTGACCGATACCGACGGGTGGGCCTTTGGATTCCACAACCATACCGGCTACGCGGACGACGGTCCCGCGATAGGGTATGGGATTGACCCGTTTCAGCCTGCTCGAAAATGTCTCAAGATCAACCAGCATGGAACATTACTCCGGGTTCTTCAGTGCCTGTGAGATTTCTTCCAATTGTCCGTCGATGGAGGATTCCACATCTCCACGCGAAGTTTTCAGCAGGCATCCGCCACGCTGAACTTTAGCGTCGGCCACGAAACTGACGGCGTTCTTGTCGCTCGCTTCATCAGACTCCCCAGCCTGTTCACAACGGGCGAGGTCGTCGGGGTGCAGATGTACGACGACGTCGGACCGGCTTGGGACGCGACTTAACGCTTCGGTAACGATTGGGTCGATCTGATGTCGATCCGCCTGAATTTCCTGCATAAGAACCTTTTTTGCTATCTCGATGGACAGGTCCACCAGTTTCTGCGGGGCTTCGGTGAGAAACTGTTCCCTGATTTCCTGAATTTCCCTGGCCGCTTTCTGCAGCGACTTGCGAGCGTTGCGGATTCCGTCCAGTTCGGCGTCGAGTTGCCCGGACGGTTCAGCAGTTTGCACTGCGTCGTTATCCCCGGACGTATCTCCGCAGCCGGAGCGCCCCGGTACTACGCTGACCGTTGATATTCGTCCTGGAAGTTGTATTTCCGGATAATCCATCGTTAATTCTGATTTTCCTCGAACTGCAATTCACCTTTGGTATTCATTTCTCGCATCGCTTCGAGGATGTCTTCCCTTGCCTGTTCGATTTCGTCTGTTTTCGGCGACGAGAGCAGTTCTGCCTCCTCATCGAGCATTGCCTTGGCGCGTTCGGAGATATTGTTTTTTATCTTTGAGGCGATTTGCGTGTCCGCATCGACGAGCGCGAGGGCGAGTTTGCGTGAGTCCGCCGATCGCAACGCTTCCTGCAGCGGACGTTCGGCCACGAGGGGTATGTCTTCCCATATCACCATCAGTTTCTGAACCTCGCCGGCATCTTCGCTGTTCCGTTCCGTGAGGGATTTCGTCAGTCCATCGCGTGCCTCGACTTCCAGACCTCGAAGCAGGACGGCTACTTTTCTTAATTGCTGTTGACGGTGTTCGTCGTCAGCGCCTGCATCGGCGGCGACGGGTTCCGCCTGGGCGGCGGCTTTTGCGGCGGCCTGGGCGGCTTCGGCCAGGCGGGATTGCACTATTCCGGCAATACGCAACTTCGCCTTCTGGGACACTCCCTGCCCGCCTGCCATGCTTTGAACCGCCTGGGCGCGAATGTCTTCTTCCAGCAGTCCCAGCAGTTCGGTGCTTTTCTTTGCCGGTAATTCCGACAACACCACCGAAACCACCTGCGGCGACTCGCCCGCCAGCGCCTTGGCGATACCCGCAACTTCAGCCGAGCGCATGTCACGGAACGGATCGCGCACCTTGAGACGTTCGCCGACCTGGACGAGGACTTCGGCCGATTTCTGTTCGCCGAGGATGATCTTCAGTATCTCGCCGGCGAATTTCTCTTTACCCACCGATTTGCTTTTCCCGTAGAGCAGTCCGAAGAACTCGCGTATCGGTTCGGTTGGGGCTGCCTGGTCGCTTTGTCCGAGATACGCCAGTTCGGCGGCGACCTCGGTGAGCATATCGGGACTGGCCGACCGGAGCAGTTCAGCCGCTGTCGGCGGGTCGAGTGTCGTCAATAAAACTGCCGCTTTTTGCGCACCGCTCAATGCCACTTATGCGCCTCCTTTATCGGAATTCACCCAACTGAGAAACAGACGCTTTACTTCTTCGGGGTTTTCCTGAAGGGCGTTGGTAATCTGCGCCTTCAGGAGTTCGGCGTTGGCTTCATGCGACGCTCCCGGAAGCAGGTTCCCGCCGCCGGCCTGACCGGCAAGGGCGCCTGTGGCGATGCCAAGCGCAGCGCCCTGACCTTCGGCGGCACCGGCTTCGGCGTCCGTCTTTTTCTTCTTTCCACGGAACATCTTCAGAACCAGCAAGGCCCCTATAACCAGGATTCCCAGCGAGAAACGCCTTGCCATATCGAGCAGGAAACCGGGCGTGAACATCCCGCCGTCCTCTTCGGGCATCTGGAGCGATTCCGCCATAGCAGCCTGCGGGAACGTCGTCGATACCACCTTGAGGGTATCGGTTGTTTTCAGTCCTATGGCGTTTCGGATAATCTCTTCGACGTCCTTGATCTTGAGCATCGCAGCCGGTGCGCTTTCGTCGCCCTCGGCCTTTTTCGGGGGCGATAAATCGACGAACGCCGCCACCGTCAGGGACTTTACCTGTCCCGGAAGGTCTGTTGTCTGCTTGACGACAGAGCCGACCTTGTATTGGGTAACGATGTTTTCTTCGGTGGTCTTGATGCCGCCTTTTGCCTCAGCGCCGGCCGCTACGCCTACCGGGACGGATGATTTACTTTTTATCTCCTCTTTGTCGAGTATCTTGACCGGATCGTATTTTTCGCTTCTTTCGTCGGTTCTATTGGTTTCGATAACGGCATCGACGCGGACTGAAGCGCGGTTCGGACCCAGCGCCGCTGCCAGCATGTCTTCTGCCTTTCCGGAGAGGTAATCTTCGACTCTGCTTTTGTAGTCGAGGAAGTTACCGGCCTTACCGGCCAGTTCATCTTTGACGCCCTCGCCGGAGAGCAGTTTGCCCTTATCGTTCACGACGACCACTTTTTCGGGTAGAAGTCCTTCGACGCCTCCGGCTACGAGGTGTATGATTGCGGCGATATTGGAAGGCGTCATTCTCCATCCCGGTTTCGTTCGCAGTGCGACGGTGGCAGAGGCTGTGCTTTTCTGTCCGGCGAAGAGAGTGGCTTCGGGTTTGACTATATGCACCCTCGCCATTGAGACGCCTTCGAGTAGTTGGATGGTTTTCGCCAGTTCGCCTTCGACGGCGCGTATGTAGTTGATTCGTTCCTTGAACGGGCTGGTTCCGATTTTGCTGTCATCGAGTATCTGGTATCCCTTTGCCTGACCTTCGGGTAGTCCCGCCGACGCCATTGTCAGTCTGAGCGAATAGACCTTTTCGGACGGAACGTTGACGGTGGTTCCGCCGCCGGTCAGTTCATATTGCACACCGGCGTCGCGGACCTTATCGACGACCTTGGCGGCGTCTTCGGGTGTCAGTCCACTGTAAAGCATGGCCATATCCGGTTTGCGCGCCCATCCGACCATAAGTGCGGCGGCCCCGCCGCAGGCCAGAAGGATCGTCAAAAGCAACACGCGATGGATCAGGCTCGTGCGTTCCCATATCTGCTTGAAATTTTGAATTGCCTGTGCCACTGGTTTTCACCTTAAAAAGCTTTCAGCATTCCACGTAGTGGTGCTACGCACAGCGGTCAGCATTTAGTACTGATCGCTATATTTGCATATTCAATGTCTGCTTGTAGGCTTCGATGACCTTGTTTCTCACGCCGATCAGCAGTTTGAAACTCATATCCGCCTTGGCAGTAGCAGCCACTACCGACATTATGTCCTGATTTTTACCGGTAAGCAGTTCCCCGACAGCGTTCGCCGAGGTCTGCTGGTCGGTGTTGACCTGGTCGATACAGCCTTTCAGCGCCTTGTCGAAACCCGCCGGCGAGGCTGATGACGCCTTCCCGTCGGAGCCGGAGATATTCTGCGTAAAATTCGTCGGGATCGGTCCGTTGATAGGAGTTATTCCTGGCATCTGTATTTCCTCGAATTATTTCAGCAACTCGATTGCTATGTTCACCATTTCTTCGTATCGCTTCAGAACGGCGGCGTTTGCCTGGTAGGCCCTGCTTGCCGTTATCATGTTTATCATCTCGACGGGAAGGTCCACATTGGGCATCATCACGTATCCTTCCTTGTCGGCTTCGGGGTGTCCGGGTTGATGGACGCGTCTGAAGTTGGTCAGCATATCGGCTGCGATTTGGTCCACCGTTACGCCGCCGATACCTTCGTCGGTTGACAGGATGACTTCCATCCGGCGGTAGGGTTCGCCCGAAGGCGTCTTCGTCGTATTCGAGTTGGCGATGTTGCCGGCGATGACGTTCATGCGGGTCGTTTCCGCCCGCAGACCCGATACCGCGATATCAATCGGATTTATATTTGATATTCCGTTGACGCTCATCTTTTATCCACCTCTGGCTATGGTTAATGTATGGCCAATTCCATTTTTTTGTACGTGTTTGCAAGAAGTCGCATATAGGTCTTATACATTGCGCTGTTTTTGATCATCTCGCCGACTTCCATTTCAAGGTTCACGTCATTACCGTTGGCATCGACTGGTGTGTTTTCAGGCCTGAGGAACTCCGACGCAATCTCATCCAGATTGATTTTCCGTCCGTCGGCGATTGCTTCGGCGAGGTGTTTTTCAAACTCCACAGCCATTCGTCGGTAGTTCGGCGTGTTGATGTTGGCGATATTATTGGCGATGGCTCTCTGCCTGGCGCTTGCGCCTTTCAGTGCGGCTTCGAGGTGTTCGGTGATAGTCGGAGGTTTTATCATTTGATTTCTCCCGCTTTTTGCGGCCTGCGGCCTTGCCGTTCGTCAGCCTGACGATAACGACGTAGTTTTTCGCGTAGTGTCCGGTCGGTGATACCGAGCAATCGGGCGGCTTTGACCTGGTTCCGTTCGGTTCTGCGGAGCGCTTCGAGTATTGCCTGGCGTTCCAGTTCCGCCAGTTGCAGCGTGTCGGTCGGTCGGTCGGCGTTTTGGCGGATTTCATTCGTCAAAGTCGGCGTACCGTCCAGCGACAGCGTCGCTCCTTCGTTGAATATCAACGCGGCGCGAACGATATTGCGGAGTTGGCGGACGTTTCCGGGCCAATCGTATTGACTGAAAAACGTCATCATCTGCTTATCAAGTGCGGTAATTTTCCGACGGACTTCGCGTGCGTACAGGTTGACGAAATGCCATACCAGCGTGGTGATGTCTTCGGTTCTTTCGCGAAGCGGGGGAACGTGGATATGGACACCGCTGATTCGGTAGAACAGGTCCTGTCGGAATCGTCCCTTCCTGACTTCTTCGCCCAGGTCGCGGTTGGAGGTGCTGACGATTCGGACGTTGACACGGACGGTTTCGCTTCCGCCGAGACGCTCGAATTGTTGCTGTTCCAGCACTCGAAGCAGTTCCGCCTGGAGCCTCCGGGTCGTTTCGGACAGTTCATCCAGAAGCAGCGTACCTCCGTCAGCCCGCTCGAAAAGTCCCTTTTGGCGTTCATATGCGCCGGTGAACGCGCCTTTTTCGTGTCCGAAAAGTTCGCTTTCGAGCAGCGTTTCGCTCAAGGCTGCGCAGTTGATGTGAATGAAAGGTCCCCGCGAGCGATTGCTACGACGGTGGATCAGTCCTGAAATAAGTTCTTTTCCGGTTCCGCTTTCACCGGTAATCAAAACCGGAACCGAGGTCGGGGCGACCTTCTCGGCCAGGTGGATCGACTGGAGGAATTTCTCGCTTTTACCGGCTATTTGATACCGTCGGGAGGCGTCTTCGTCGTCGGATGAAGCGGCGAGGTGAACCTGGTGGGCCGGAAGTAGCACGTCGAGCGTCGATTCGAGCGACTTGCGCCGAATCGGTTTTCTTATCAATTCCGTGCATCCTTCGTTCAGGGCGTCGCCGAGCAGGTCGGCTGATGCTTTGTCGCCGAATAGGATTACGGGAAGTTCGGGGAAGAGGTGTCTGGTTATTCGCAGCATCGCCGGCGCGTCGCCTTTTGCCGATAAGTCGCCCATGACGAGATCCCATTGCCTGGTTTCGACTTTCGCAGCGGCTGAATCCATATCGCCGACGATGAGTCCGCGCACGTTCCTCTCTGCCAGCACCTCGTTGACGAGGCGGGTCGTTTCGGCGTCCGCTTTCGCGGCGACGATAAGCACGTTCATTCGCACAGGTTCAATCATGTCGGTAATTTCCGCGCGACCGCCGGAGCGGAATCCTTCCGGCTTTGCTTTTCGATTTCCTTCAGCAGGTCGTCCAGTTTGTTTACCTTGTACCACTCGATGATGTTCTTTGGCATATGGGCGGTTGAACTCCAGAGCGAATTCGGATGCTCTGACAGGAGTTTCGCATAGACCTTTACCGCTTCGGTCGGATTTGTTTTCCGATAGCAGTTGGCGATCTGGAAGAGCAACCATGCCCTTTCATCCGCGTCCGTTTCATTTTTCAGAGCCATTGCGTAGAAAAAGGATGCCGATTCCAGATACTCTTCGATGAACAGCGTATCGGCCAGGGCGGTAGGGTCTGGTATGCTTTCGGGGGGAAGTTTCTTTAGTTTCGCCAGTATTTCCTGCCCGATTCTCGCCGGTTGGGTGGTCGTGTCGGTATTGGGCTGGGACGTCGGACGCGAGGTTGTCTGGTTTGAAGAGGCTTTGGGGTTGGCGAAGAGGTCGGACTTTTTCCGGAAACGGATCGAATTGAGGCGTCGAAGCGCCTCGGCGAGTTCGGACGAACACTCTTTACCGGCGGGTGGTTTGATGTTGGAACGCCACAGGTCCCACCTGCTTCCCTCGACGGCCGACCGCATTGTTGGGGTGGGGGTGGGGGTGTTCGAGGCGGGTTCTTTTTCTTCGGCCCAAAGCATTGCTACGCCGCTCAGGACCGCGATGGTCAGGCAGACAGAGATTGTAGTTCGGCGATTCATCTTTTCGCTCCCGGCTGGGTGGTCGGCGTACCCGACAATGTCCGTGTTACGTTTTCATATTCCCGTTTTGCCAGATATGCCTCGGAAAGCAGTTTCCGTGCCCGTTTGTGACACTGTTTAGACGCCGATGATTTCAATATCCCGCGAGTGAGAGTAATTGCCTGGTCGGGTTTTCCGGTCTTCAGGCAGATTTCCGCCAGGTTGCAGGCGGCATTGTGGGCCAAAGCGCCCGGAGGGAGAACTTCCAGCGAACTGGTCAGCGTATCGTATGCGTCGGTCATCTGTTCGGCTTCGTAGTAGCACTGCGCCAGTTCCACGCCGATTTGTGCCCGGAGTTCCGAATTGTTAACCGAAGAGATTTTTCCACGCAGGAAACTGGCTGCCTTTTCGGGAAGCCCCATACCCCTGTAGCACTGGGCGGTGAGGGACAGTATCCGACAGTTTTGGCGCAGGTTTCGGACGTTCCGGGTGATCTTGCGAAGCGACACGATTGCCTTGGTGAAATCTCCGGAATCCCGGTACGCCTGGGAAAGTTCAATCAGGGATTCCATTCGCATGGAGGGAACGGGGCGGGCTGACAACGTCAGGTGAAAGGCCTTGATGGCTTGGGGGTAATTACCGGCGGATGAGTAACTCCTGCCCAGCAGGAGGTATGCTTCCGGAAGGTTCCTTTTTCCGGTTTTGACGGAAAGTTTTGTATATCGGACAAGCCACTCGACAGCATCTTTGTGGTTGCCTTTTTGGTGGAAGCATTTTCCTATACCAAAGCACGCCAGCGACCTGCTTGAGTATGACAGGTCCAGAAAATAGAGTTTTTTGAATATCCGGAGCGCTTCATCGGTCAGGCCTGATCTCATAGTTGCCTCGCCGAGAGCGGCGTAAGCATCGCCTGATTCCTTGCAATCAGGGTAACTGTCCAGCAGGTTCGTAAGGTCTGCGCGTGCGCCGGTGTAATCTCGAAGTCCCA
>JAUVIQ010000114.1 GCA_030592655.1 Planctomycetales bacterium
GGGGCGTGCCTCATCGCACACCTTCTCCACTATTATCTTTTGCGTTCACGTTTGCGCGCGCCAACGCGACCGCAAAACGGATTGCGTCGACGGAAGGCCTTGGTGGCCATAGGTAAAAAAAAATTTGGAATTTTTCATCTCCCCGATTTTTACGTTCACGTTTGCGCGCGCAAACGCGGACAAAAAACGTAAAATTTGGCGTGCCCCCCAAAAACTGTACCAGTTGTTTCCCCGCTACTTTATCGGCCAGGCGGGAACGGCGGCGTCAATGGCAGCCATTAAGCGGATCGTCTCGCCAAGGGCTACGACAACCTTACGATAGTGGGTAATGTCGTCGTAGGAGAGTTTCCGCCCTCGGCGATCCTTTAGCCACTTCCGGCAGACCTGATAACCGCCAACGTGAAACTCCCATACTTCCTCAGCCACAGGCTCGAAATACTGTTTGGCGTTGATGTGAACCCTGCCACCCATGGGGACATACTTGGGATAACCCTTGGCCACAGTGTCGTCGCCCTTGATGGGATACCGCACGGGCGGATTATCCAATGCCGGTGATTCCAACAGGTGCAGACCTGCAAGGTCGGCCCCAAGGCCGCTGAGTTTGACAAACAATTTCACGTCGGAAGTCAGAGGCAGGCGGGGGAAATCTATTTTGAGGAACTCGGCATACCGGCTGCGATAGGTCGGGCTGTGAAAGACGGCGTACATATAATGAAAGACATCCTCAGGCCCGAAAGTCCTTTTTAAATCACCACAGCCATCCGAAACAAACGTCAAACCGAGTTTTTCCTCCATATCCTTGACGAAATCCGGATTCAGATTAGGCCGACGACCGCCCTTGCCCGCAGACCAATACTCATCAATTCGCCCGGCAGGATGATCGGGATCGGGATAAAGGTAAATGGGAAACAGAGCGGATTGAGTAGTGCGTTCACCGCACTTGGTTTCCATTATCGTCTTTCCGCAAAAGAAGTGGTCGGGACTGGGAGATTTGTTGCTACGCGCAGAAATCAGCGCAACGTTTTCCCCCGCCAGCATGTGGCGCATAATCTTCTTGACCGTCCGCCAAACAAGAGAATCGTGATAGAATATCAATCTTTCATCAAATGGTCGATACAGAATGGGTTTAATGTGTTTCTTCAAGTTTGGCTCAGAGCGGATGAGTTCCCGAGCACGTGGTATATTCCAGCCCTTTTTCATAGGCATGTCGAGCTGTCGGCACAACTCGGCATCGGAATCGGTTGAATCCCTGAAAGTTAGCGCCCTTTGAATAATTGGTTCGGCTTCAAAATCTATTACGACGCGATCCCTGGCTGTCGTCATACCTACACCGTTCACCGGCACAACTTCAGTGATTTTCCATCCTTTTTGATACTCCTCGAGCATTTCGATGTTTTGTGGTTTGAAGAGGTAGAAAGGTTTTTGCGGAGCAATTTCTTCCCATGCCGTGTTTTCGATATCTGCGGCGTTGAGGGCGTCGTATTTTGCCTGACGTTTCCCCCAGAGTTCCGCATGGAAGACCTTTGCTGTCATACCTCATCCTCCGATGGCAGCGGCGGCAGGAGGGGTTGGGGGTTTTCAATTATCTCATATTGGCCGATTTTGAAGCTCGAAAGGGCGCCGGATAGTAGCCGTGGGCATAAGCCCACGGTAAATAAGGTGTTATGGGAATCAGTCCCGAAGGGACGAAGGAGAGAAAATGCAAACTTCCTGGTCATTTTTATCATCTCCGGCACTCCTTCGGGGTTTTTTCTAATATCCTGTCTTCCGTGGGCTTACGCCCACGGCTACTGTCCATCAGCCCTTCGGGCTTATTGAAAACGGTCAGTCGAAATGCGCCTCTCTTGCCGAATCCAGCATGTGCCGGAACCTGAATAGGTCGTCATTCTTCATATTGTACCTCTGCGGCAGCCAGGACGTCTTCGCGGAAATAATCGCTGATGTCATCGGTGGTCAGCAGATCGACCTTTCGTCCAGCCAGTATGCCCGAGAGGTCCTGTGCCATCCCTCCCAGTCGAATCAACCCCGGCACGTGCTGCGGGTCGAACTCGACCAGCACGTCAACGTCGCTGTCTGCGGAGAAATCATCGCGCAGGACCGAACCGAACAGGGACAGTCTGCGAATGTGATGCTTCCGGCAAAAATCGGCTATCTTGTCCGGTTCTGTATCTATCTGAACGGTCATTAAAACATCTTCTCCATCAGTTCGTCCCTGGTCAGGCCGGAGTGGGCTGCGACATCCCTCAGAATACTGTTCAAGGTTCCCGGTTTAATCTGTTTATGGTTGGGAACGGTGATGTGGTGCTCCTGCCGACCTGGTTTTGTCAGGCGAATATGGCTGCCGACCTGACGCGTAGGTTCATAACCCATTCGGCGCATCGCTTTGACGAGGTCGGTCCCCGAGAGGTCTCGCGGCAGCCTCATAGCGCCAGAACCTCGTCCCGCACCGTGTGCAGACAGATAATCTTCGGGCGGTCCTCTGGATTTTCAAAATGACACTCGACGGCTTCGCGGATGTTCCGCTTGAGTTCTTCCATGTTCTCCGCTTCGGTGAATATGGACTGCCCGGCAGCGCGAGCGGTCAGGCCGCCGTCAACGTCCTCTTCCACAATAAAAACCATTTCTGTCATAACTTCTCCTTTTCGGGCAATTTCACCATCAGCATGATGGCGACGCCCTGTTGGATGTCGAATACATTATCGTCTTTCGAGCCGTCGGGGCAGACCTCTTTTTTCTTCGTGCTTCCGTGCAGGTCCATTATATGGATTTCGTCGAAGGTATTCATCAGGCTTTGTCTCATTCCGCGGAATGTCGGATTGTCCATATATGCGTGATTTGTAATCATCGCCAGGATGCCCGCCCCGGTCCGCTCGATGCGCCATTGCGCCCACCGGATGAACTTCACGTAATCGTCATTAAGCCACTTGGGGTTTCGCTCGCCCAGAGGTTTTGCATCGCACTCGAAATAATTCTCTGTTGATCTGGCGGTCAGCGTATCGGTTCCCTTGAGCAATTGTTTTATCCACTGCCCTTTGTTGGCGGAGTGGCCTGAATATGGCGGATTCCCCATAATAACCATGATTGGCATATCGCGTTTTATTTCAGCGGCGGCGGTGGCCTCATCGGAAAGGGCACGCAGCGGGCCGTAGAGGGTTACGATCTTTTTCTCCGCCTCTTCCAGCGTGTTGGTCAGATAGACGCCGAGGCGTTCATCGCCGGCGAAATCGTAGGCCCAGTTCTTTCGCTGGGCGTCGGAGAGGTCGTGTCCTGCCAGTTGCATGGCGAGTTTGAAGTGTGCCACCGCGTAGGGGGCCATGAGCAGTTCAAAGCCGAAAAGTCGCGGCAGGAGATGCTTTCGGACGTACCCGTTCCACAGGCCCGCGTTTCCGGCGGACATAAACTGTTCGCGGATGTGGTCCACAACGGTGTATAGGAATGTTCCGGTCCCACAGGCGGGGTCGAGTATAAGTACGCGGGGGGCGGTTTCGGTAATGGTGGTTCGCTTTCCGGCACTGTCGGGTTCGCCTTGCCGCTTGTAAGTAATAGTCGCTTCATCGGCCAGTCCACCGGGGCAACCGAAGCGGTCCTTAAGCAACCTGTCCACGCTGCGGACGATGTATCCGACCACCGGTTCTGGTGTGTAGTACACGCCGCGCGCTTCCCGAAGGGCGGGATCGTATTCGGCCAGGAAGGTCTCGTAAAAGTGGACCACGGGGTCCTGGCGGCGGGTGCGTTTCCCGAAATCGAGTAGTACGGCGTGGATGTCGGCATCGTCCAGCAGTTGCACCAGGTCATCGACGATGGGGGCGTATGGTTCATCGTCCAGGTCGGCGCCGGTTATCGTCTCAAACAGGTGACGGAGGAAGGGATTGGTTTTCGGAATTTCCCCAGCCGCTCCGAGGCGGACAAACGGTTTGCCCGCAGGGTGGTTACATCGTGCGGCAAACAGGCCGTAGGCCAATGTCTGAGCGAACATATCGGCGAATTCAGCGGTTTTTTCCTCATGGGCGATGTCGGGAATCAGCACCTTCGCCAGTGCTTCCCGCAGGTCTTTGAGAAGGTCAGATGCCTCGTTATTCGCAAAAGTCTCGACGACGATGTCCCGGATCATGTGCGTCAGTCGGGACATGCGGACGGCCAAATCCTTAGGCCGACTGATTCCGACGGGTTCGTGAGCAAGAAAATCGGCGAGCAGTTGCTCGACTTCGGCTGGTCCGTCTTTGAGCGGTTTAATCTTTCCCGTTCTGTCAACCCGTCCCAAGCAGGCTTCGGCGCGTCTGCTACCGTCAACATACCAGCGAAATTCGATGTAGTCCGTAAGGATAAGATTGCCAAGTCCGTGGAAATAGCGATTAAGTTGCTCGGATTTCTCTTTCTCGTCGAGGTTGATACCGACGTCCTTGCATTCGACGTAACCAAGTATCCGTTGTCGGCGTTTGACGACAAAGTCCGGTGCGCCGCACGGCTCGTGCTTAGGTTCATTGGTGGCGGTAATCGGTCCGGTCGCCGATTCCAGCAGCGTTTTCAGGGCTGGACGGTGGGTATGTTCGGTGGCATTGCCGTCGGCGAGGTTCTTTCGGATCGCCTTCAGATAGGTAGTAAAATCCATAGGTTGCAATTATTGACGGGATATGCCTTTTTCGCCAGAGTTATTCTGATTACTGGGTGGGTAGCGTAGCTGCGACATCCAGATTAAAGGTGGGCCTCGTTCCTCGACCCAGCCTACCGGAACTCCGGTGCCGGCGTCGATTGAGATTCAGGCGTTCCCGCCCTGGATTTTTTTCTTCATCAGTCTTCCGGCCTTGAAGCGGACGGTTCGTTTTTCGGGGACCTGGACCCTTTCGAGCGTCTTGGGGTTCTGTGCCATGCGGGCGGACCTGACCCTGGTCTCAAAAACGCCGAAGTCACGAAACTCCAGCCGATTACCGCGAGCCAATTCCGTAATAACCTCGTCAAGAAAACTCTGAACGACCTCCTTGACAAGCACGTGCCTTGTCCTGGTACGTTCAGCGATCCGGTCAACGATTTCCTTTTTGGTTACGTTCTGCATGGCTCAATCCTTCGCGCTCCCCTGAATCCTATAATATGAGATTTGCCTCAACCGTACGCATCACAGCAACAGTCAACCCAAAACCATAAGTTATACTACCACAAAGACTTCCTGACGGCAAGGAAATTTTTATTCCCGATGGCGTAAAGAATTGTGTGCAAGTTTGAGCATTTTATCCCCCGGCAGTGCCGGGGGCTTCAAACTTACACACAATTCTTTACGCCATCTTTATTCCCTGTACGGGCCGGCAGGTCTGAAGACCAATTTGCTTCCCGACGGGATGTGCCCCCGCTCCTCGAAGATTAACAACTCGTTCTCACTCGCCAGCCACGGTTCGGGAAGATAGTAATAGTCCTGTGGCCCAATGTTCCAGAACCGTCCGACGTTGTGGCTGTTGAGATAAATCTGCCCCTTTTTCGCGCCGCTGATCCGCAGGAAAAGCGGTTCGTTCGATTCGGTGTACTTGAACCGGCAGTGATACCACGCGGGCAAACCTTTGCCGACAACCCGTCCGGTTTCGGTCGGTACGGTCCATTTCCGGCTCGACCATTTCCTGCCGCCGCCGGAGATCGATTCGGTCAGCATGTGAAGTTTGATTTTTTCCAGGTCTTTTGGTTTGACGTCGCCCCACAGCAGCAGCCTGAGGGTGTTTTTGCCTTTTTTCAATTCCTTTCCGAGGGTTATATCGCCATATCCGCCGGCCCCGTATAGGCTGGGGAAGAATCCCGCCTGTCGATCGTTGCAGAGGACGATAAGGTGGTAAGGCAATTCGGTGAAGGACAGGTGAATCGGATATATTTTCGGCAGGTTGAACGCTATCTCGGCAGTCCACATCTCTTCAGATTCGAGCACCTTGTGCATGTTAGCCATGGCTCGCGGAACCATTCGACGTGAGAATTCGCCGCCCGCGCGAATCCTGAACTTGCCCAGGCGAAGCGGTTTAGCGTCCCATAGATGTCCGAATATACCCTTTGGTTTACCGAAATTGGCCCCGATACAATCCCGTCCAAGGTTATCGGCGAGGAAGACGATTTCGTTTTGTCCACGCCGGAAATTTACCGGAATGGGTTTTCTCGACGCCTCCGGCCCTCGCCCCCAAAGACCCACCATTGTCCCGTTGAGATAGATTAACGCTCGGTCCTCACATCCCGGGAGGAACAGGTTCCGCTTTCCCGCCCGCTCGGAATCGACAAGGAGACGATACCACCCGTAGCCATAGTTCGCTCCCATCGCGGAAAGGCCTCTTGGGCGGTCCATCTTTTCCCATTCCAAACTGTCGTTTATCGGCTCATCGCAGACGCAAAGACGCTGAAACGCTCCCATCCTCGGCGGAGCAGGCCTGTGGGTCGATACGACCTTGACCTTCCTTTGCGTAACCTGACCGTCGGGCGAAATAATCGAGTACTGCTTCGAACCGGCAGCCGGCGCGATGTCCTCGATTGTCTCGCCGACGAATTTCGGACCCAGGACAAGCGAACCGTCCAGTTCCCACGTACGCTGGGCCAGGCTGCTGTTGATTATGATGACTTTCTGGCCGCAGTGTTCCAGAATCAGCGGTTTATCGTCGTCGGGAACTTTCTGCCGGACTTCCTGGTCGTTGATGCAAATTCGCCCTTCCCACCCCGCCGGGCCATGCAATACGAGATTGTCCTGGCCGAACAGTCCCAGCGGCATGAGGTTGGAATAGTTCAGAAGTCGATCCGGCGTCAGTTTCACCATTATCGGAACGGCGACAGCCCCCAACGGTTCCAGGGAAACCTCCATCTCTTTTCCGTCGGGCAACGAAATCGCCGCAGAGGTAATTTCATCCTTCCCGTTGTTTGTAATTACCGCCAGTTTCCCCGACGGGCCTGAGAGATTCAGCACCTGCGTGGAATTGTGGACTGTTACGCCGGGCCCTTCCATACGCATCTGCGCGATGACCTGCCCGAAGTGAGACGCCAGCATGTTGACCAGTTTGGTCAGGTAGTACTTCTCCGTCAGCCCGCCTCCTTCGGCCAGCGGAGCGTCATAATCATAACTCGTTGTCTGCCAAGTCGCTTCGCCGGCAATAAGCCTGCTTCCCCAGAAGGCGAAATTTGTCCCGCCATGCCACATGTAGTAATTAATCTGGCATCCACAGCCCAGGATTTCCAGCGCCTTTCGTGACACTTCCCCGGCGTCTTTGACGCTGTGCTGTCCGCCCCAGTAGTCGAACCAACCGCCCCAGTACTCCGTCGTCAGCATCGGCGCTTTGGGCTGGGCCGTCCGCAAACGCTTGAGGAACTGCACCGCGTTGTTGTAAGCGTTGCAACATTCAATCGTTTCGGGGATTCCAGGCTCGGTAAGGTCGTTACAGGTGATAATGGGAATATCGAAACCGGACCGTCGGATTAATTGACTGATGAACTGACAGTAGTTCAACCGGTCCGGCGTGGTGGTGGTGTAGTATTCGTTTTCGTTCTGTATGAGGATGATGTTCCCGCCACGGGTTATCTGCAAATCCGCCAGTTTTGGAAGGATTTTCCCAAGGTATTTGCCCAGATAGTGCAGATAAGAAGCGTTTGCCATACGATAGGTGATACCGCTCTTGGTCGCCAGCCAGGACGGCATGCCGCCGAAATCCCATTCCGCGCAGATGTAGGGACCGGGACGGAGAATTACATACAGACCCAACTCATTGGCCTGGATGATGAACTCCCGCAAGTCCTTATCGCCGCTGAAGTCCCATTCGCCTTCGTTTGACTCGTGGAAATTCCACGCGACATAAGTTTCGACGCAGTTCAGTCCGGCCCGTTTGGCCTTGAGGAGGCGGTCTCGCCACAACTGATGCGGGACGCGAAAGTAATGAATCGCTCCGCTGGAAAGCCATACGCGCCGACCATCCACGAAATAACTACGATCATCGTAATTTATCATTGTCACTACCGTATCACCTGATCAGTGAGTGGAACATATTCTCATAATACCATATGATGATTTGATTATCGACAATTAGTGTAGCGACCAGAGCCCATCATGCAACAAAAAAGGCCGGAAATGGGGATTTCTGCGGAAAATTTCTATATCTACCGTTTTGGAAAGCAGTTACGTCCAATTTGGGCGAAATCCGCCTATTGGGCGATTTACGCCTGTAAAACCCCCGCCTTCTGAAGTGTTTGCAGCACAAGGCGTTCAAACGATGCCGACGTCGGAGCCTGAAGGTAAACCGCCCCTTTTGACAGGCAGGTCTTCTGGGTCAAGCGGACAAACTCGCCCCATTCTTTGACGTAACTGTCCAGAACGGCTTGGGTTACGTGAACATTCATCCGCCGATTGCTCTCGATGCTGCTGAGCTGCGAGGCTCCGAGCATCGACGGATTCGCGTCGCATTTATCGACGATTTGCAGGAGAATCACATCGCCGGAGCGTTGGCGCAGAACGGCTAATGCTCCGGGAAGATCGTCGGCGGCATCGAGCATGTCCGTGATAATAATTACTGTTCCCGGTTCGTTATATTTGCGGAAAAACTGCTCGACCGAAGCGCCCAGGGCCGTATTTCGTCCAGCGGCGAGGCCTTCGAGATATTCCAGCGTCTGCAATATCTGTCGGCGGTTTCTGCCGGTGTGCATGGCTTCGCCCAATTCATCGCTGAAAGGAAGGATTCGCACGCGGTCAAGCCCAGCCATTGCGACATACGCCAGCGCCGCTGCCGTCCGTCGGGCGTAATCAAACTTACAGACTTCACCCAGGCCCATCGAGGCCGAGCAATCCAGAAGAATCGTTACGATCCCCTCGCTGTGTTCGTGGAAGAGTCTCAGCAGCAGTTTTTCCATCCGGGCGTAGTAAGGCCAATCCATCAGCCTCATGTCGTCGCCGGGAGCGTAGGCGCGATGGTCGGCGAACTCCAGCCCGTCGCCAAGCCGGCGCGTCCGCCGCTGCCCCGCGCCGCGCGATGCCGACGAAACCCGCTTGGCGATCATCCCAAGCCGGGCAAGCCGCTGCAAAAACTCATCGTCAAATAATTTCCCGCGAGCCATGCTATTCAATATAACTCAAACCGACCAATTTTTCATTAGGTAGTGTGTCGTTGCCGTAAGGCCACAATCGCGCCCAGCAACAATATTATCGCGGAGGCGGGCTTGCCACGCCGAAGCGTTTCTGAACTATTTCCGTCGTCGTCGAAACATCACCAGGATTCCTCCTGACAACAGTAGTACTGCGGAGGCGGGTTCGGGGACCTGTGTAGGTGTTCCGTTCAGGACGGTTCCGCCATTATCACTGAAACTCAGATAGTACAGATTCAGGCCGTTGAGATCGAGGACTGAATCGGCATTGAGAATCAGGTTTTCAACGTAAAGCGCCTCGCTGCCGGCCCAGTCGGGTTGGTTGTCGAATCCATCGACCAGTTTTATCTGTCCGATGTCGGCCTCGTCGCCCAGTTGCAGCGTGCCGAGCGCAAAATTGCTCTGGTAACCTGCCATAACTGTACCCATA
>JAUVIQ010000214.1 GCA_030592655.1 Planctomycetales bacterium
AAGATATGCCAGAACAAAGACGGTGGGATTTGCTATTCGGCCCGAAGTCGGGGAGGGTCGCGTCCGGCAATATCGGCCGCTGCCATTACCTGCTTCTATGCCGCTGGTGTCTATGACCGACGCTCCGGTGGACTCGGGGAAGAAGCCAAGATGGTCGAAAAACTGGTCAAGTACTGCAAAGGAACCGTGAACGTCAGCCGTACCGGCGGGCATTACTACTACACGCATTTTTACTACGCACAGGCAATGTATCAACGCGGCGGAACCGACTGGAAAAACTACTACCCAAAGATTCGGGACCGACTTATGAGGCTTCAGAACGTCGATGGTTCGTGGATGGGCGACAGCGTCGGTACGACCTACGGAACAGCCATTGCTACGGTTATCCTCCAGTTACCATACGGATACCTTCCGATTTGTCAAAGATAGTGTCCACGATTTACACGAATTTACACAAATTACACGGATTTTAAAACAGAAAATTAAGGAGCAAGATGTGGTAGAACAGAATCAGATGAGCCAGGACGACCTGGCTGCGGTGGAGCGGCTTACGAGTGCCTACAAGGTCCTTCGGACAGAGATGGCCAAGGCCATTGTCGGTCAGGAACAGGTCCTGGAAGAATTGATGATGTGTATCTTTGCGAGAGGCCATGCCATTCTCGAAGGTGTTCCGGGTCTGGCGAAGACACTGATGGTCTCGTCGCTGGCCAGGTGCCTGAAACTGGACTTCAATCGAATCCAGTTCACGCCCGACCTGATGCCGTCGGACATCACCGGTACCGAGGTCATCCAGGAAGACCGCGCGACCGGTACGCGTGATTTCAAATTCCTCGAAGGTCCGATATTCGCAAATATCATCCTTGCCGACGAAATCAACCGTACCCCGCCCAAAACCCAGGCTGCGCTTCTCGAAGCCATGCAGGAACGACAGACATCCGTCGGTGGAAAACGTCTGCCAATGATGGACCCTTTCTTCGTACTGGCCACCCAGAACCCAATCGAGCAGGAAGGAACCTATCCCCTTCCTGAGGCCCAGCAGGACAGGTTCATGTTCAAGATTTTCGTCGATTATCCCGCGTGGGAAGAAGAGTTCGACATCGTTCGCCTGACTACGGCGATTGAGGACGTCGAACTGACCCCCGTCCTTGACGGGCCTGCCATCCTCGAGATTCAACACACCATCCGCAAAGTTCCTGTGGCTGACCACGTGATTCAATACGCGATGAGACTGGTTCGGGCTACGCGGGTCCACGAAGGCGATGTGCCGGGATTCATTACCGATTACGTCTCCTGGGGCGCAGGCCCGATGGCGTGTCAGTACCTGATTTTCGGCGGAAAGGTTCGAGCCGTACTGCACGGACGGTTCCACGTTTCGACCGAGGACATTCAGGCTGTTGCCAAACCGGTCCTTCGACATCGGATCATCACTAACTTCAACGCCGACGCCGAAGGATTCACGACCGACAAGATTATCGACATGATGATCGACGCGATCCCTGCCAAGGAAGGCGCAATAGCAGGTTCGTCCGACACCGCCGGCGTATTGAAAAAGTAGTAACCGGTAGTCGGTAGTCAGTAGTCTGTTTAGCTGTTGTCCGCCCAGGCGGATATTTGATCGGTACGACGACGCACGACGGCGATTCGTTGGAAAAAATGACCAACCAACCCAATAGACATCCTGAGTCAGAGGTGGCGGCACCCACCAGCCCCTGCGGGACCAGGCAAATGCTGGTAAGGCTTTGCCTGGTAGTGTCGTTGGGAATTGCCCTTGTTGGTTGCGAAAAGGAATCGAGCGGGACGGATCGTCTCTCGAATCCTACAACCAGGGAGACGGATTTTGGTGGTCGCCTCTCCGCCGCTGCGATTGAGCGGACGCGGCATAGAGTCAGGTATGACTCGAAGTACGTGAAGATACCGTATCCCGGCGGGGACGTACCGGCTGATACCGGCGTCTGCACGGACGTGATTATCCGCAGTTACCGCGCCGTTGGCATTGACCTCCAGAAGGAAGTTCACGAGGATATGCAGGGCAATTTCAGTGAATATCCGCAGATTTGGGAACTCAAGCGGCCTGATTCCAACATTGACCATCGCCGCGTGCCTAATCTGATGACCTTTTTCGAGCGGTGCGGAGCGGCTCTGCCTGTTACGCGAGATAAGAACGACTACTTTCCCGGCGATGTTGTTGCCTGGAAGTTTGGTAACGGCAGGACGCACATTGGACTCGTCGTTGCTCGAAAAACATCGGCGGGTCGCCCAATGATCGTCCACAACATCGGCACCGGCCCAAAGAATGAGGACTGTTTGTTCGATTGGAAGATTATCGGACATTACCGCTACTCTCACAGATCAACGAGTTAACTATGGCAAAGACTGAATTACAGAAATATCTCGACCCGAAGGTGCTTAATAAGATTCGCCGTCTGGACTTGCAGGCGCGTCTGGTAGTGGAAGGTTTCATCTCCGGGATGCACAAGAGTCCGTTCAAGGGCTTCAGTGTGGAGTTCGCCGAGCACCGCGAGTACGTCCCCGGCGACGACCTGAAACACCTCGACTGGAAGGTCCTCGGCAAGACGGACCGTCTCTATATCAAGCAGTACGAGGAAGAGACCAACCTGCGTGCGACCTTCCTGGTCGATGTCAGCGAGTCGATGCGCTACGGCGAAAATGCCAAGCGCGACCAGATGAGCAAGTATCACTATTCCGCGTGTGTAGCGGCATCGCTGGCGCAACTTCTGCTTGGCCAGCAGGATGCCGTCGCGCTGGCGACATTCGACGAAGACCTGCGGTCATATCTGCCTCACTCGTCCAATCCGAACCAGATTAAGGGCTTTGTCCACGCATTGGACGTAGTCGATCTGAAGGCCAAGACGGGCATCGAGCATGTTTGCCACAATCTGGCGGAAAAGATCGCCCGTCGCGGGATGGTCTGCCTGGTCAGCGACCTGTTTGTCGATATTGACGGCCTGATTCGAGGACTGCAACATTTCCGTCACCGAAGCCACGAGGTAATGGTGCTGCACGTGATGGATCAGGACGAACTGACGTTCCCGTTCCAGGGCAACACGATGTTCCGAGGACTGGAGAATATGGGGCGTCTTACCGTCGAGCCGAGAGTTTTGCGAGAAGGATACCTTGAGGCATTGCAGAAGTTCTGTGGGGAGGTCAAGCGTCGCTGCATTGCCGCCCAGATAGATTACAAGTTGATTTCGACGGCGGACCATCTGGATGCAGCGTTATTGGCGTTCCTGGCTGCAAGGGCGTCCGCCGGACGAAAAACAGGAGCGAAAAGATAACAATTTTCAATTGTCAATTTCCAATTGAAAATCGAAAATCCGAGGTAACATATGCCATTTATACATCCGATGTTATTTGCCGGCGGTGCGGCGGCAGCGTCCGTACCGATTATTATTCACCTGCTGAATCGTCGTCGGTTCAAGGTTCTCGATTGGGCGGCGATGAAGTTCCTGCTGGAATCGGTCCGCAAGAACCGTCGTCGCGTCCGTATCGAGGAACTGATCCTTCTTGCGCTGCGTTGTCTGGCGATTTTCCTGCTGGCGGTTGCGGTCGGACGGTTCATGGGTTGTGCGCCGACGCAGGTCGTTCCGATCAGTACGCCGGCCCAGATGACACACGTATTCATCCTCGACGACAGTGTTTCGATGGGGCAGAAGGTGGCCGACACCACCGCTGTAGTCAAAGCGGCCAGCGACTTGGCCGACATGCTCGAAGATGTTCCAGCCACCGATAAAGTCGCGGTGTTGCTTACCAGCAGACCGGCGGAGGCGGTTTTTCCGTTGAATTTCCTGTCTGACCCGGAAGCCCTTATCGGGAAAGTCAAGTCGCTCAAACCGTCCGATACGACGACGCAGTTGCATCGCGCCATCGGGACGGCTGTGGAGATGTTCAAGAAAGTCAAGACCGAGAAGCACCTTTACATACTCAGCGACTTTCGTCGGGACGATTACTCCTCCGGTGGAATGATAGAAGACGCTCGCAGAGAGTTCCGACATCTGGCCGACGCGGATGTCGAATTAGTGCTGATGAACTACGGCGCCGACGCGGTGGGGAACCTGACGGTTGTCGATATGCAGATGCTGGACAAATTGGCAATCGCGTCGGTTCCGGTTAAGATGCAGTTGCGTGTGCGAAACAACGGTACGAAGCGGGCGGAAAACGTTACGGTGAAAGTTGTCGTCCGATCGTCGGACGGACCTGAAATAACCCTTCCTGTACGAACGATCCGTTCAATTGATCCCGGGCAGACCGAATCGGTCCAGGTCGCCTATACTTTTTCCGGTGCCGGATCGTCTGTTGTCGAGGCGCATCTTCCTGCCGACAATCTCGTCGGGGATAACACCGGTTATCTGGCGCTGGATGTCCGCGATGCCAGAAAAGTGCTTATCGTCGATGGCGAACCGGACCTCAGCGCCCCAGTCAACGCCGAATCCTTCCACCTTGTTTTCGCGCTGGACCCGACCGGAGACGGTCGCTACGGTAATAAGCCCGATGTGGTCTCCGTAGATCATCTCTCGGAGGTGAATTTCGATACATACGACGTTGTGATTCTTACTAACGTCGGCGAGTTTCCCCTGACAATCGGACCTGGCGGAGCCAGCGGCTACGGGCAGTTGGATGCGCTCGAGAAGTACGTTCGCAGCGGGGGCGGGCTTGCGATATTCACAGGCGACCGCGTTAATCCCACCTTTTATAACGGACCGTTCTACGACCGGGGGAGAGGGCTTTGCCCGATACAAATCAATGCCCCTTCCGGTGACGCCCGAAAAAAGAAGAAATTCGTTCGTCTCCAGCCAGACAGTATCGCCAATGAATCTGTTATGCGGACGTTCCAGGGAAAGCGAAGCCAGTTCACGAGACTGGTGCGATTTTACGCTTATACGCCAATTATGCAGTCCGGTATGCCCGAGGCTTCTGCCGAAGTCGGGGCGGTGCGTATCCTGGCGAGATTCGACAACGCCGAGACC
>JAUVIQ010000188.1 GCA_030592655.1 Planctomycetales bacterium
ATTCGTGTGCGAATTATATCCCACAAGTTCAATACAGAAATTTGTTCCCAAGGTCAACCATTTGAATCCGGAAGAGCGAGGGATTGATTTTCCGCCGAGACGATGGTAGGTAAAGAGCCTGAACGTTCTGGGAGAATCAGAGTATGAGCAAACCGAAAGTGGCGCCGTATGGTTCGTGGGCTTCGCCGATTAAGGCTGCGGATATCGCGGCGGGGAGCATCAGGCTCGGAGAGGTGCGGATTGAGGGGGAATTCGTCTATTGGGTCGAACTTCGCCCAGCCGAGGGCGGAAGATGCGTCATCGTCCGGCGGGGGCCTGACGGTTCGATGACCGATATGAATCCGCCCCCGTTCAACGCGCGGACGCGGGTGCATGAATATGGCGGCGGGGCGTATCTGCCGATTGGCCGGGATGTGATTTTCGCAAATTTCGCCGACCAGAGACTGTACCGCACCAACGGCAAAGACAAACCGATACCAATCACGCCGGAATGCGATGCCCGATATGCCGATTTCGTACATGACGAACAGCGTAAAAGGTTTCTTGCTGTGCGGGAAGACCACAGCGGCGAAGGCGAACCAACTAACACAATCACAGCCATCTACGACGACGGCAAGGTCGAAGTGCTGGTTTCGGGCGGGGATTTCTACGCCAATCCGCGAATCAGCCCGGACGGGACGCAACTGGCGTGGCTGACGTGGAATCATCCGAATATGCCGTGGGATGCGGCTGAACTTTGGGTCGCGCCGTTGAATGACGACGGTTCCGTCGGCGAAGCGACGCTTGTGGCCGGACTTCGGCGAGCTCAGTCGAGCCGTGGGTCGGATGAATCAATTGTCCAGCCGGAGTTTTCGCCCGCCGGCCAACTGTACTTCGCCTCCGACCGCACGGACTGGTGGAACCTCTACCGCCTGCGCGACGGGAAAATCGAACAAATTACGAATCTTGACGCTGAATTTTCCGTCCCGCTGTGGGTTTTCGGTCGCCCGACTTACGGTTTCGCCGGGGCGAATCAAATTATCTGCACCTACGTCCAGAACGGAATATGGCGCCTCGCCAAAATCGAAACCGACACGGGGAAATTGGAAATAATCGAGATGCCTTACAACTCGATTTCATATATAAGCGTTTCAACCGACACAAAGCCCGGGGATTCAAATTCCCAGGCTTCTTCTAATGTCGCATTCATCGGCGGATCGCCCGATAAGGCATCGGCTGTCGTTCTGCTCAATTTGGAAACGGGTCAGATGGAGGAGTTGCAGCGGGGGAGCAACCTGGAGTTTGACTCCGGGTATATCTCTGCGGCAGAGGCGATAGAGTTTCCGACCGCCGCCGGCCTGACGGCACACGGGCTTTTCTACCCGCCGAAGAATAAGGATTACGCCGCTCCTGCCGATGAAAAACCGCCGCTGGTTGTGATGGTTCATGGCGGCCCGACGGCGTCGGCATCGGCGTCGCTGAAGTTGTCGATTCAGTATTACACCAGCCGGGGTATTGCGGTGTTGGATGTAAATTACGGTGGCAGCACAGGTTACGGAAGGGCTTATCGCGAGCGATTGAATGGGCAGTGGGGTATTGTCGATGTGGATGATTGCTGCAACGGCGCGAAATATCTGGCCGAGCGGGGCCTGGTGGATGCCGGCCGTATGGCCATTACCGGCGGAAGCGCGGGCGGATACACGACGCTGGCGGCATTGGCGTTCCGCGACACCTTCGCCGCCGGAGCAAGCCATTACGGCATCAGCGACTGCGAGGCCATGACAAAAGAAACGCACAAATTTGAGTCGCGTTATCTCGACGGACTCATCGGCCCGTACCCGCAGCGGCGGGATTTGTACGTCGAGCGGTCAGCCATTCATCATCTTGACGGGTTCGATTGCCCGGTGATTTTCTTCCAGGGCGATGAAGACAAGATCGTCCCGCCGAACCAGGCCAAGATGATGGTCGATGCCCTGCGTGAGAAGGGTTTGCCGGTCGCCTACGTGGAATTCGCCGGCGAGCAGCACGGCTTCCGCCAAGCCAAAAATATCACCCGCGCTTTGGAAGCAGAGTTATACTTCTTCTCGCGCATCTTCAAATTCGACCTGGCCGATGCAATCGAATCGGTCGAGATTGAGAATCTTTAGCAGGGTCGGCGGGGTGTCATTCAAGCGGTTTGAGGCTGAGTGTGTCGATGAACTTGATTTTACCGGGCAACTTTTCCGCGCCCCATTTAAAATGGGGAATACTTTCGATTCGCTGGCTGACGACACAGCCGGTATCGAGGTTGAAAAGGATTTCGCCGGTTGTCCTGAAGTAGTTCACCCGGATATCATCTTTCCCTTCAGGCATGGAAATCGGTTTGCGTCGTCCTGTCATTCGGATAACGGCAATTCGCCCGTCGGCGGTATTGCGAATTTTGTGAAGCCGGCAGGTTGCTTCCTCGGATGCGCAGTATCTACCCTGAGTCAGCATGTAGAAGGCGTAGGCGTGGTACGGCCAGATTGTCTCTCGCTTCACCCGCCACTTCTGGCCTACGGAAACCTGCTGCTTCGGTAAATACGCGACAGCCTCCTCCAAAGCATTGAAACATCCCCCGTAACCAAGCCAACATCCTGACTTGCCAAAGAAGTTTGGGGCAATCTTCCATCGTTTATTCCAATGTTTGAGGGCAGGGTCTTTCTCGTCAAGTTTCTCGATTCCTTTTCCCTTTGCGTCGAAATCAGTCACCCGTCCGGATTCATCCATCACAAAGAAATAAGAGAGGGATTTGATATGCGCGATGAGTTCCTGCCTGTCCTTCTCCTTTTCGGCGGCCCCTGGTTTGGCGGTATCTATCGCCTCCTGTACTTCGCTCGCTCCGCCCGAACTACCCTGTCTGGAACGGTAGCGCCTGATGGTCATTGTGATGGCGACCTCTCCGGGTTTCTTACCGGCACGGACGATCAATGGCATCTCCCTCTCGTCCCGGTGAGAGACAGAATCGACAGAGGCCCTCAATTCGTTGCTGTAAGTCAGCAGCAACTTTTGGCCCGGCTGGTAGGGTAAAATGCAATTGGCGATATCATCTTGCGTCGGCGTGCATCCACAAACGGTAAACAGCAGCGATGTCAACAGCAGATTGCGTTTCATAGTTTCTTTTCCTGCTAGATGGTGTTGTGCCGTTGCTTTTTCTACCTCATTTATTGTGTCCGGGCTAAAGGAATTTCAGCAGGTCGGTGGGGTGTTTGATTAGGGTTTTTGCGCCGTTGGCGGTGAGTTCCTCGGCTGGGCGGAAACCCCAGAGTGCGCCGACGGGGTACATCCCGGCGGCGACGGCCGTTTTCATGTCGGTGGCGGTGTCGCCGAGGTAGAGGAATTCGCCGGGGGCTATGCCAATCGTTTCGGCGACTTTCAAGGCCCCTGTGGGGTCGGGCTTGGGGGCGAATCCGTCGGCTACGCCCTGCACAACGTCGAACCGCCAGTCCGCGAGAATTTTTTCCACGCACAGTTTGGTAAAATCGTCCGGTTTATTTGACAGGACAGCCAGCACTAAACCGCGAGCGGTTAAATTATTGAGCATTTCGGCGATACCGTCGTATGGGCGGGTTTTGACGTTCCATCGCCTGGCGTATTCTTCGCGCAGGAGTTCGACGCAGCGGGTGATCGTGCGGTCGTCGTGCCGGTCTTCCGGCAGGCACCGGTGGGCGAAGGTATCGACGCCGTCGCCGACGAAGAAGCGATGTTCGTCCACCCCATGGCCTGGGCAGCCCAACTGCTCCAGGGCAGCGTTCATCGAATCGGCAAGGTCGTCAATCGTATCCAGCAGCGTCCCGTCAAGGTCGAATAAAACGGCTTGGTAGTTCAACTTTGCACCTCGTGGTGATATGCCTCTCAATTGGAAATGGGGTGTAAGATTTTCTCCCGGACTTCCTCGGCAAAGGGTTTGAAGCCTTTGGGGCAGGCTTTTTCAAGAGAGGGCAAGTCCACGTTTTCAGCGACTACTGCGTATTTCTTTGACAGGCCACGCTTTTCGCCGAATATGTCTGCTGCAACGTCTTTGGGATGTTTCCCCTTTTCTTCTTTGCCGTCCAGGGATTCCGGTTTCGGGTGCGATTTGCTGCTGTCTCCGCCTGCTTTGCCGATGGCTTTCCCGTCTGCTATCATCCAGGCGTCGAATGTCTCCACGGCACAACCGACAGCACAGGGCGGCCTGCCGGAAATCAAACACGAATCGCGACCTTCGCGGAGCGGTTGGGTCGTTTCCTTTTCCGCCCTGCGGTCTCGGTCAATGACGATCACAACGGCGTCAAAGTCGTTTCGCCTTGCCTCGACGATGGCCCATGTAACCTTTTTGGCATATCTATGCTTGCGTCCGTGGATACGCGGCACGTCCTTGGAATATCGACAGGTGTAAGTGGTCCCGGCAGGCTCCGTCAGGAGCCGATGAATCAGTCGAGGCAGGGCCGGTAATTGATTATGCGCGAGAGGTTGATCCAACTGATCCCCAAGTTCGTGCCTGCCGTCGCCGAATACCAACACTTGCCGGGAATTCACTTCTTTCCCCCGCACTTTTCGACAACTTCCGCATCGTCCAGACCACTCCATATCTCGCCGGTCATAAAGTGTTTTTTCAAATCTTCGACTTCGGGATGGTCGGACAGTTTAGCGGCATGAACGGCCCCCTCTTCATTCTTGGCGAAAACCCGGACTTCCTCCGGCTTAACGAGATCGAGCAGATAGGGCGAGTGAGTAGTGAGAATCACCTGCACACCCTTCTTTTCGCTCAATTCACGAAGCGTGGAAATGATTTTCTTCAAACTCGCATAATGAACGCCGTTTTCCGGTTCCTCAATCAGAAGTATCTTTGGGGGTTTAGGCGCATAGTTCAACGCAATAAAAGCCAAGGACAACATAATACCATCCGAAACACCCTCCGATGACAACTTCTCGCCCCTGGTTGTATGGAACCGTAAAACAAAACCGTTTTTATCCCTATCCGTGTCGATTGTTACAATCTTGTAATATGAGCATCTGTCGTAAAAATGTTTCTTTAATTCCCGAAAAGCCCTGCCTTCGTCAGGCGCTCGGGAAATGTCATCCAGAAAAGTAGGAAAGCCTTCGCCGGTTTGGGTCATTGTTTGCGATATAGTGCTTGGTTTTCTCAGAGCGTTAGGTTCAAACTGGTAATAACCAACTTTGCCAATCACCTTGGAGAACCAGTCACTTTGCCAGTCGATTTCTGGCGCTAATAGTTCCACGTCTTCTTCCCAACCGGGTGCTGCGTCATCGCCCCCTTGGACGTGCGATCTAAATTCGACACCCTTTTCGGCTTGAATAACCAGAATGGGATGCAGTGGACTGTCTGCATCAGAACCACATACAGTAATGGTTATCTGGCCCTTTGGGTTATTGCGCCAGATGGCCTCTTGACCTAAAACGATTCCCAGCTCTTTCTCGATCTCATGCTGGTAGTGAATGCTCTTTTTGGGGCCAGTGAAACCCGCAAGGCGAATTGCCTGAAGGAATGCTGTTTTTCCGCTGTCGTTTGGGCCTACGAGGACGTTGAATTTGCCCAGTTCGATGTCGAAGTCTTTGAAGCACTTGAAGTTTTCGATGTGCATTGACGTTATCATCGTAAGATTCCTTCAAAGCAAATGGGCGGCGGAACCTACCGGCTACGCCGCCCGTATCGTAGGTCTGTGATGTCTTATCGTCAATCGATATTCATCGACAGTAGGAACTCGGCGGTTGTGCTGAATTTTTGGCGTCGGTTTATCAGCAGTTCCATTGCTTCGACGGGATTCATGTCGGCAAGGACTTTTCGCAAGCGATAG
>JAUVIQ010000096.1 GCA_030592655.1 Planctomycetales bacterium
CTTCGTTTGATGTCGTAATGCAAGTCGGCTGTTACGAGAATCCGCATCAGCGGGTTACCTTTGGTAATTTCGACGCGGGTTGTTGGCGGAGGTACAGCGCCACTTCCTTGCCGAACCCGGCCGGCGGGGAAAAGGCGGTGTTGAAAGCGTTTATTATGACGCCGTTTTGGGTAACGCTTTTTCCCGTCGCGCAGTCCAGCCACGTGAGAATGTAGGTTCCATCGAATTTGCCTTTGATTCCCATCTCGCCGGTCCGCCTGGACGAGTAGGCGATGTATGCTTCGCCCGGCTTGGCCAGGACGTATTCGGTGTCGCCGCCGGCCAGTTCGTCGTGCGGTTCCATTTCCTGAAAATTCGTGGATTCGAAAAATTTCATCAACCGGCCACAGTCTTTCAGGTCGCTGACGGGCGTGGAGGCAATGTCCATCCCGATGACCATCACGTACGCTCCAGCCATTGCGCAGGCCCAGTTCTTCTTCCGCGCCTCTACGCCGGTTCCGTGATTGCCAATCTCGGACATGTTCAGGTTGTACCTGCCGCCGGCCTTTTTCCAGGCCTTGAGCAATCCGGCATGAAGCTCTTCGGGTGTCTTGCCGCCGTACTGGACGGCAAACTGGTCAATGTTGGGATCGTCGGCGAATTCAGAAAAATCCAGTCCGGACAGTTTGTGGACCGCAATGGGATGGGCATACTCGTCGGCAGCGCGGATTTCGGCGGCAATGGCCGAAACTCGTTTCGCGCTGAACCGCTCCTGGTACTCCTCGGCTACGCACCAGATAAGGTTCCTGTGGTGTTTGAATCGCTTCACCAGCCCACGGACGAATTTACGTTCCGCCGGTCCGACCTTATCACCCGTCTTCCAGATTCTGGCGCTGTCGTCGTAGAAAAAGAAGTATATCACGATCCCGGCCTTGTCCATCTCGGTGAACCACTTTTCCCACTGGTCGAGCACCTTGGCGTTGAAGCCTTTGGCCGGGTCGTTGTCGATGAATGGGTTGTGGGTCTTTTCTCCGTCGCCGCCGTGTGAGCGGACAGCCATCAGGTAGATGCAGTTTGCGCCGGTGGGTTTGAGTTTGGTGATGAGTTTCATCTGGTCGCCGTCGCGCGTGCCGTCGGGCTTTTGCTTGCCTCGGTAGAGGAAGCCCTCCGGGTCTCCCGGCCCGCACATGAAAAACGGCTTGTGCTTGCCCTTGGCGTCGTAGCGCACCAGCCATCGCGGGTTCTTCGGATGCACGGCGATTTGCCCCGTCATCGGCCCGGCGCGTGTATCCGTTACCGAAGCGACCAGCAGTTTCAGCGCGCCGTTTGCGGTCTTGTCCTTCCTGGCAAGAAGCGTGTCGTTCCAGGACAGGACGATGTCCAATGATGGGATGACGACCATGCCCCGCTTGCCGCCGGCGTGGCCGAAGGCGCCGTAGGCGTCTTTCGGCGCGTCAGGCCAGTTACGTTTGCCGTCTCGGCCGATACCGTTAATCCACCACAGCCAGGAGTAGCCGCCGTCGTGATCGCCCTGGTTATCGGGAATGGAACGGGAGCCTATCGAACGCTGTCCGGGAATCATCTCACCGGCCTTCCTGCCTGCCCGCGGGATCGACAGCGGTAGCGGACTGGTAACGGCCATGACGGCATGCTTTTTGCTGATTAGTTGCTTGCCGCGCCAGTTGCCTTTGTGCAGATACAGCAGGCCGAGGCGACAGAAATCGCGCGGTGAAACACCTACGCGACCTGCACGGTTCCTGACGCCGAAGACCATCATCGTGGGCTTGTCCTCGCATTGCAGCGGGTCGGTCAGCAAAGGCCGGAGGACCTTCGCGTCCACGTTCTTATACGTTGCGCCATAGACCTTCTTGAACAGGCAATCCCAGAAAAGCGCCATTTGCCAGTCATTATAGGCGTAGGCTGTGCCGGGCTTCTCAACTAGGCCGTAACAGGAAATCTGGTTGGCCACGTGCCGCCAGGTAATGTTCCGATCCTTGTAGCCGAGGTCCTTGTTAATCTCTTTCAGCCTCGGCTCGTATTTGAGAACCTTCTCATCCAGACTGGGAATCTTTCCGTCTTCGACAGCCTTGAAGAGGAAGTGGCTGTACCACGGTTTGCAGGCGGAGGCTACGTCTCCGCGCTTCTTGTAATTGCCCCAGGTATAGACCATGACGCCGCTGCGTGTAACACAGCCCCGACCACCGAGGTAATCGCTGAAGGTCTTGAGTTTGTCCTTGTCCAGACCGGCCTCGGCGGGTGTTCTGACCGCCCAGGTCTTTCCGGGATATACCGGTCGGCCCGCCAAGGCGGGAAGTGCGGACACTTGTGCAACATAAGCGGTAATTATAATTCGCAACATCGTTCGGATCATAGTCATTGAATTTCTCCTTAATTTCATGCTTACGGAGGTTTGATTATAGAGGTTTGAGGCGAAGAGTAAAAGCCCGTCGCAGGCAGGGAGCCGCCTGTTTTTTAGCCGGCACCGTTGACACCTGCCCGACAGGCTGTATTATCTTCTTTTTGGGGTTTGATTCGCGGAAAGGTCAGCGGATACCAAGTATGGACCCAGAACGCAAAACATTTGATGCGGCGGAGTTGGCCATGTGTTTGAGCCACTACGACCTCGGTATAATTCGCTCGGTGCAGGATTTTCCTCGCGGCTCGCGACGGTCGCCGAAGGTGGTCTTTGAGAGCGAGAAGCGAGGTCGTCTGCTTTTCAAGCGTCGCGCCCACGGTAAAGACGACATCAAGAAGGTCGCCTTCACCCACCAGATACAACTTCACCTCGCTGGCGAAAATTTTCCCCTTCCCCAACTGATAGGCACTCGCCCGGACAATAATTCAATGCTCGTCCTGGGCGAGCGGATATACGAATTGTTCGAGTTCGTCAGCGGAAAGGGATACGACGGTTCGCTCGACGCGACGTTCGACGCCGGGCGTATCCTCGGTCTGTATCATAAACTGCTTGCGAATTTCCAGGGCGATTACCGCCCGCCGAAAGGAAGTTATCACGGCGCGAGCGCCGTCGGCGAAGCCATTATCAATACGACCACCTCGTTACCACTGGACAGCAGGCCCGAACCGAGCGTGGTGATGGATACGGTAAAATACCTTGAGCAGGCCTATCTTCGCTGCACAGACAAGGCCAACAAGGCCGGTCTGAAAGACTGGCCCGCCCAGATCGTCCACGGCGACTGGCATCCGGGTAACATGCTCTTCCGCGACAATCTCGTCGCTGCCGTCATTGACTATGACACCGCACGACTCCAGCAACGAGTCATCGATCTGTCCAACGGAACGATACAGTTCTCCATCATCGGCGGGTCGGATGATCCCGCCGATTGGCCGGACTATCCCGACCAGACCCGTCTGAAACGATTCCTGCTCGGGTACGACTCGGTCAACGTAATCAGCAAGGCTGAACTCCAGGTCATTCCTTTCCTCATGTGCGAGGCGATGATCGCCGAAGCCGTTCTCCCCATCGCCGCGACCGGATCGTTCGGACGCATGCAGGGCTTCGGCTTCCTCCAGATGATCCGGCGAAAGGTCAGCTGGGTCCTCGACCACCTCAAAGAGATCGAAGCAGTGCTGAAGGACTGATTCTAAAAGGCACTCGGCACTGGGCACTAGGCATTGGTGGCACTGGGGTAAAGAAGGTTTTTCCTGTTTAATTCCCCGATTCAATAAAATATCGGAATTACAAAGGCAGGACGCACAACGCCACCCGCCAATTACGAATTACGAATTACGAATTACCAATTACCAATTACGACATTTGTTATTTCGTTAGGTATCGCACGTCGATCTGATTTATAATAGGTGTATGGATTTTGACTGCGAAAAAGTTGCGCGGACGTGCCGGCGGGAAGGCATATTGCTGCTGATTCTGTTCGGCTCGCGGGCTGGCGGAAATACCCCCGTCGGCAACGACACCGACCTGGCGGTGATGCTCGAGTCATCCCCTGCCGGACTTTCCGACCTGGTTCGTCTTGAGGACAACCTCCGCGAGGCGCTGGAAATCACCGGAAGGATCGATCTGGTGATACTTAACGATGTCGAATCCACAACCCTCCGCCGCGAGATCGCTCGCGCCGGAAAGGTACTGTTCGATAAGGACGGTGAGCAGTTTCCGCAATTCGTCGTGCGTGCGATGAAGGAATTCGCCGATTTCGAACCGTTTCGCCGACTTCGACGCCAGGTTCTCACAGGGAGATTCAAACCATGAGTCCAGCCGTTGTTGAACGTAAATTGGCGCTGCTGAATACATATCGCACCGACCTGGCCGCTTATAATGAGGCGGGTTTGCAGGAAAAAGACCACTACGCCGTCGAGCGATTGATTCAACTCTGCGTAGAGGTAATGTCCGACGTCAGCACGCACTGGCTGGCTGTGCAGGGCTTCATACAACCGGACAGTTACTCCGAAGTATTCCGAGAGGTCGGGCGCAGGGGACTGTTGCCCGAATCACTGACGCAAAGCCTCACCAATGCCCTGAAGATGCGGAACCTGATTGTTCACGTCTATGAGAGAATAGATTGGCGCCGGATTCGGGAAGCATTGCCGATTATTCTGAGCGACGTGTCGGACTTCATCAATGAAGTGTCTGCACGCTTCCTGAAAGACAGCCGGCAGCGCCCCTGACATCGGAGTCGGAATGTGAGCATAGCACAGAGCGCAACTTCGCCGATTACAAGCCGGCGCCGCAGTAAGTCCAGGCCGTTGCTGCGTCGCAGTTCGATCTTCCGCACTGTCTTCTTTATAATCGTCGATCTTGCCGGTTATGTATCCGTTAACGCATTTCTGTATTACCTTTCGACGGGGCGTTGGTTGGATTTCTCGCTGAACAGTTACAGGTCCGCTCTGGCGTCGCCGCTCAGCGAGATGCTCCTGCACCCGTTGAGCATTTTCGAATACCCCTGGATGATACTCGTTACCGGTTTGCTGATATCGGCGGTGGTTTTCGTTCCGATTATGGTGGCGGTGCTGTATCGCTTGAGCATTTCGGCGTTGTTTATCCTGGTCGTTGCCGTAATCGCCCACGCTCCGCTTCTGGCGGTCTTCCTGGCGGCTGGGTGCATCCTTGCCGGACGGACGGGGCTGAGGCGGGAACTTCCGCTGGTAGCGCTTCTCGCAGGGCTTGCGCCGGTGGCTGTGTACTTCTACTTCTTCACCGGCGGCGACGAGACGCCGCTGCTTCCGCTTCAGGGGCTTTCGGTGAACCTGATTTTGATCCTGACGCTGATAACAGCCGTACTGGCTGGGGCGGTCGTGTCGTTACTGGCGAGGCTTACGAGGTTCAGACCCGGTATAATTTGGCCTGTGATTCTCATACTTCTTTCCGTCCCGGCGTGGGTATTTTCCGAAAAGGTCGGCGTTGACGAACTCGATTACGCTCTTCTGGTCGCTCGCGTCGGTCCCGGAGAAGCGTTTTTCGCCCCTCCGACGGGGGAAAATATATCCTATCCGGTTCGGGTTACATCTTTACCGGCATCGACCCGACCCGCTTCGCAACCCGCGTCCCGCCCCACTTCGCAACAGTCCAAATCGGCGTTGGCCTTACTGATACGCGCGGGGGTGGACCTCGGACGGCAGCGGACGGCGCTGACGAGCCAATGCCAAAGGTTTATCAAGCGGCATCCCGACAGCGACCGATCTGCCTCCGTAATGTGGGTTTTGGCGACGGCAAAGGACATCCGAATCGACAAACAGGCGATTAAGACCGGCGTAATCAGGTATCGCTACGCCGGTCCGTCCGCCGAATCGCAGGGCGTGTGGAGCGATCTTCTGTCCGAGCGTTACTCCCGCTGCCCGCAGGTGTTTGTCGCACATCAGAAACTGGGGATTCAGACCATCCGCGAAGGGCGGAGTCTCCAGAAGGCAAGGGAACACCTGCGCATCGCCCAGACATTGCTTGCGACACACCTGGAACAACAAGACCCTGACCCGTCGGCAGGACCGGTCGGCGTGTTTATTCAAAAAAAATCGCTTCCGTCAAAGGAGTATTACCGAAAAGTTCTCGCCGAAACCGACAATATAATCTGGCTGATGGAAATAAACGAAGTCCGCGACGATAATTCCAAAAACACCGACGCCTTCAGGGACTATATGAAACTCTGGCCTTTTATCGATGCCCAAAGCGGCGAGCTGCAAGACCTCGCCAAAGGATACAAGGAAACGAACCTGTCCGATAATTTCCATCTCCGGGCTGCGCTTGCCGAAAAGAACGAACACGACCGCGCGGAGCAACTTTCCCAACTGGCCGGTGAAATCAACGACGCCGCCATTGTCGCCAATTACGAACTTGGGCGACTCGCCCTGCGGCTGGAAAGAATGCCGGCGTGGTCGAAAATGAATCTGAAACCGGCTGAACATTACTTCAGAATCGCCAAAAGCGCCCAGGATAACCCGTACCGCATATCAGCCGAGCGGCATCTGGCGTGGATAGAGGGAAGGAAACAAACCACCACAATGCCGAAGCGGAGTACGAAAAGACCGTGAACCCAAGCCGTGTAATTTTTGTCAGTTCATCGGTGGGAGCCGGTCACAATCAGGCAGCCGCCGCCCTTATCGCCGGACTGAAGGCAGAAGCGCCGTCGCTGCGGACGGAGTTTCTCGATGCGCTGGAATATGTCCCGTGGTGGTTTCGCTGCATTTATGCCGGCGGGTACGAGACGATGGTTACGAAATTCCCCCGCCTGTACGGGTTTGGTTACAATCTCAATAATCGCCCGAAAACCGCTCGTCGCAACATCTCCGAACGCATGCGACTGTCGATGGAGTTCCGAGTGCTCGCAAAGCTGCGGAAGCACCTGCTCCGAAAACAACCGACGCTGATAATGGCGACGCACTACCTGGCGATGCCGACGATCGGACGGCTTATCCGAGAAGGTGCAACCGATGCGAAAATGCTGGCCGTTATCACCGACAACGAGGCACATCGCTTCTGGTATTCCGAAAACGTCGAGCGATGGTTCGTCGCCAACGACCACGTCAGCGGCGAATTGCAGGGATGGGACGTCGAACCGGAGCGAATCACCGTCAGCGGCATCCCCGTCCATCCGAAATGGACTCACCAGTCTGACGAGGGCAAAGTCCGCCACGATTGGTCGTTACCGGCCAATGTTCCTATCGTTCTGCTCAGCGGTGGTGCGTATTTCACCGTCGGGCCGATTGCGAGGATCGCCCGTAGCCTCATCGCCGAGACAAACGCTCACGTGGTCGCACTGGCAGGGTCCAATAAGAAACTCCTTGCCCAATTGTCGCAGATGCCCGAATCGCCGGGCCGGCTGACGCCGGTGCCTATGACCGACCGCCTTAACGAACTTGCCGGCGTCGCCGACGTAATGGTTACCAAAGCCGGGGGCTTGATGACGTCGGAATGTATCGCTTCGGGGACAGTCATGGTGCTAACCAAACCCGTTCCGGGTCAGGAGTCAGCCAACGCCGAATTGCTTGCCCGCCGGGGCGCTGCCGTCATTGCCCCGACGAGCGATGAGGTTATCGCCCAGGTCCGCCGGCTGCTCGAATCGCCCGCCGAAATCGAATCGCTCCGCGCCAACGCGCAAAACCTATACAAACCCGCTACCAAAACTATCGTCTCAAACATCCTCGAAGCAATTCAACCCTGAATATCCAAAATCATACCTCGCTAAAGGGTGCCGTGGCCGCGGTGTTTGCGGCCACGTTTGTATCAAGTCGGCTTTAACGTGGTCGCAAACACCGCGACCACGGCACCCTAAGCAATCATCTTATTCGATACGCTTGTCCTCGGAGATTGATGACGAGTTCCTCGCTTGCCCGCTGGCTTGCGAATACCTGGTTCTGCTCAATCGTATTTCTGCGGACCAGTTCGAAATACTTCTTACTGAACCGTTCAATTTCCTTAATTTTGTCGGCGTCCTTTTTCAGGTCGAGTTTCTCGGTCCCCGGCGCTAGCCAGACCTTTCCGCGACGGTAGAGCGTCTGGTTGCCGACGTTCTGGACGTTGGCTATCCTCCGCGATTTCTTACCTGCTTTATACGCCCCACTGTCGCTGTAGCCGTATTGCGCGACGCCTAGCCTGCTGCTCGGTCCTGCCGGGACCGTTGCTCGCACCGCTTTGATAAGTTTGCTGCGCGTTACAGCGTCCATCTGCCCGACGACGCCAGTCTCACTCCTGGCCAGCCGTTGGGCACTGTTCTTCATCACGGTGCGGATTTCCATGCTCTTGCCCAAGTTCACCGACTCATCGGCAAGGAACGACGTGTACGGCGTCATTATCCCGTACTTCATGCTGATTTTGACCAGTTCATCGACGACCTCCTTGCTCTTGCCGCTCAGTTGGATCTCATCCAGCAGGAAACCGATCCGCCGAACCGCCCAAAGCCGCTCGACAAAGACATTCCTGTTACTCTCGCTCAACTTGGCCAGCGCTACTTTGTATTTAAACTTCTTCGTTTTGCCCTGGAGTTTTCCGGCTACTTCCAGCGTGGTTTTTCCGCCGTCGTCGTACCGGCCTACCATCAGAATCTGCCCGCCGTCGAACAGGTCGGGAAGTTCCCTCGGATACGTCATCTTTGTTTTGACGCCGGCGAAGGACACTTTCAGGTCGGTCATCACGGGGTGTTTTATCTTGTTGTACAAACTTGAGATTTTCGCCTCCAGCGGCTCTTTTTCCTTCACGTAATCGCTGACGCCGCGATTGGCGCGGACGAGGTTGTCAATCAGTTTGACGTTGACGTTGTATCCGACACCAAATGCGAACAGCCGGGCCTTGTGCTTATTGGCCTTTTTGGAGGACTTGACGATCGTCCCTTCGTCGCGTTCGCCGATAGTCGGTAGGCCGTCGGTCAGGAATAGCACGTATTTAGGCCTGTCGGATTCGCCGAACATCCCCAGCGAAGTGGTAGCTGCCTCCGACAGCGCGGTTCCGCCGACCGCTTCGATGCGTTCGAGCATGTCCAATGCCTCGGAAACGTTCTTCTTCGTCGCATCGACCATCTTCGGGAAGAACGTATCGACCGAGTCGGAGAATGTTACCACGTTGAAGCGGTCCTCTTCGCCAAGGTTGCCCAGGACATATTGCAATGCCTCCTTAGCCTGTTCAATCTTATTGTGAGTTGACATCGAGCCGCTGCGGTCAAGGGCGATAACAAGATCCTTCGACCCAGCCGCCTTAGCGGCCAGGCCGGGATTCGGCGAGACCAGAACCATAAAATAACCGTCCTTGTCCTTGTCGGGCCGATGTGTCAGGACCGTCGCGCCGATCTTTTCGTCGGCAGCCTTGTAATAAACCAGGAAATCCGTGTCGGGAATGGCGTTCTTGACGTGATAAGTGGCTATGACGTGCCTTTTACCCTTACGTTTGACGTTCAGGTCGTGCGTCGGTGAATAAATCGCCGTAATGTCGGCCTTGGCCTTGATATCGACCGTTACCTTCACGCTATCAATCTTCTTGGCGGAGAACTTCTCCGTATTGAGGGGATAGAAGACCTCGACGAGGTCGTAGTCCTTCTTGCAGACTGTTTTGTAGGTAACGATCACCTTTGCGGGTTTTCCTCGCTGGAGCGGGAACGCCCGCGTGCGGTACAGCCCCGAACCCATGTACTCCAGGAGGGCGGGGTCCTTCTTGCGGCGGACGATCTCCTCGTAAATCTTCCGCGCCTCCTTGGCCTCCATCAACTTACCGGGCAGTTCCTTTCCATCGACGATCATCGTCATCGAGTCGATTGCGGCTCCGGGCGGGATCGGGAAGAGGTATTCGACCTCGATGTCGCCGCTCGAGTTGTTGACGAATTTCTGTGTGATGTGAACCGACGCGACCTGGTCGCGGACCATTACCTTGACGTGGTGGTATTTCACCGACCAGTGCCCCCGGACGGGCAGATCGGGCCTGACCGGTACGATCATCCCGTCAGCCAGTACCGCCTGACTCATAACCAGCACACCCGCCGTAATAACTATCGCAATCGCCTTGACCTTCATGGTACGTCTCCTTTCTACAACTTTTGACGCACAACCACGCCAAATGTTCCAAAAAAAAAAGAGATAGCGGGATTACAGGGATTATAGGATTTCAGGGATTTTAATTTTTGCTGAAAAAAGAAAAAGAAAAAAAAGATAGCGGGATTTTGGGGATTACAGGATTATGGGGATTGGGTTTCTTCTGTTTCTTTTAGCAAAATTAAAATCCCTGAAATCCAGTAATCCACATAATCCCGCTATCTTTTCTTCTTCTTTTTTCAGCAAAAATTAAAATCCCTGAAATCCTATAATCCCCATAATCCCGCTATTCCTTTTCTTTTTCTTCTTCAAGCAAGATTAAAATCCCGCTATCTTTTTTTTCTTCTTCTTTTTTTCCCTTACCGGGAAGCGTCCTGGATAATCTCAACGTCGGGAAGGGCGGCGATGAACTGCCGGCCGTATGACTTGGTTTTGATGCGATGGTCCAGGCAGACGACAAATCCGGTATCGCTTCCCGAACGGATAAGCCGGCCAAATCCCTGCTTGAAGCGGATAACGGCTTCGGGTAACTGGTAGTCTCCGAACGGGCTGCCCCCGTCGGCGCGGATTGCGTCGATCCTGGCTTCGATAAGCGGCGAGTCCGGCACGGCGAAGGGTAGTTTCGTGATAATGACGTTCGAGAGCGCCTCGCCGGCGACATCGACGCCCTGCCAGAAACTCGACGTCCCAAGAAGGATACATTTATGCCCGCTGCGAAACTCCTTTAACATGGCCGACCTGGGCAACGAACCGCCCTGAATAAGCAGCGTATATCCCTCTCGCCCGGCGAATTCGTCCAGCGCCTCGGCAGCGGCATGGAGCATCCGGTAAGA
>JAUVIQ010000060.1 GCA_030592655.1 Planctomycetales bacterium
AATGGAGTGAAGACCATAATTCACAGCGTACATTGCGGCAACGTTGATTCTGCGATAAAAAAAGGAAAATATCATGTCAGAGATGGAATACAGAGAAGTTCTCCGTACGGCGATGGGCGACGAAGGTCTGAGCCGCCGGCAGGCTGAAGACGCCTTCGGACAGATAATGAGCGGCGCGTGGAGCGAGGCGCAGATTGCGGGCCTGTTGGTGGCGATGGCGACGCGCGGTGAGAGTGTCGCGGAGATTACCGGAGCGGCCACCGCCATGCGCGCCCATTCGGTGAAGATCGACGCTGGCGGCAGGGACGCTATCGACACCTGCGGAACCGGCGGGACGGGACTGAGCACGCTGAACGTCTCAACGGCGGCGGCTTTGGTGGCGGCTGGGGCGGGCGCGTGCGTCGCCAAGCACGGAAACCGCACACACACCCGCGCCAGCGGTTCTGCCGATGTATTGGCGGCACTCGGCGTCAATATCGACGCCGACGCCGAGACCGTTACCCGCTGCCTCGCCGATGCCGGCGTGTGCTTCTGCTTCGCTGTGCGACATCACCCGGCAATGAAATACGCCGTCCCGGTCCGCAAGGCGCTCGGCGTGCGAACGATATTCAACGTCCTCGGACCTCTGACGAACCCAGCCGGGGCGGATCGGCAGGTCATGGGCGTGTTCGACGGGGCCCTCGTCGAGACCATCGCCGAAGTCCTCAAGGCACTCGGTTCACAGCGGGCGATGGTCGTTCATGCCGACGACGGGCTGGACGAAATCTCCCTCACCAGCCCGACCCACATCGCCGAACTGAAAGACGGTAAAATCACCACGTTCACAGTCCAGCCGGAAGATTTCGACCTGACCCGGGCGACCCTTGCGGACTTATCGGTCAAATCGGCGGAAGAATCAGCCGAGCGAATCCGGGCGGTCCTTTCCGGACAGTCCGGTCCAGACCGCGATATTGTCGTCCTCAACGCCGCCGCCGCGCTGGTCGTCGCGGACCAGGCCGACTCAATCGCCGCCGGAATCGCCCCCGCCGCCGAAGCAATCGATTCAGGAAAAGCCGCCAAAGCACTGGAAAAACTCATCGAGATTTCCAACTTACGGTAACGGGTAATCGTGGGCATTCTTTGTTATTATAGTTTTTGGCGAAAAACTATAATAACGATTCGGTTATTATAGTTTCCTTAAATAACAGGATATGCATCACGGACGGATAGATGGGAGGCAGATTGATGCCGTACATACCACAAGAAGACAGGGGGCAATACGAACAGACCATTGGGGATGTCGTCGCGAAACTTTCAGCCATGGACGACGATGCCGCCAAGGGGCATCTAAATTACATTATCTATTCGATTATCAAGCGGTACCTCGACGAAAAGGGAATGCGGTATTCGCGTGCGCAGGATTTCATCGGCGGCGTGTTGACCTGCTGCCAGTTGGAATGCTACCGCAGGCTGCTGGGGCCTTACGAAGATGAGGCAATCGCCAAAAACGGGGATGTGTGAGAAAATAGGGATTAGGGACTTGGGACTTGGGAATAGGGAACAACAGAAAAAACGGATTCACCAGTCAACCAATCAACCAGATAATCCAGATAATCCAGTCAACCAATTCTCCTCTGCCGTTTTATTTTCCGGGTTGGGGCGGAACAATTGAGGCCGGTCTGCGTCTAACATGATAATTCACGGAATTTTTGGAAAAGGTAACGCCATGAAACGATACGTGATTATTGCAGTGGCTACAGTATTGGCGGCGACCGGAACGGGTATATCAGCCGACCGGCCCCAGCCAGCGAAACGACCCGACTATCAAGCCATGGCCAAAAAGCAGGTGTGGGAGTGGCAAGACGACCGGGCAAGCCTCATGCACAGCCTGGAGACTTATCAGGGTTTTTACGAAGCTCATGTTGTTCGCTCACCATACACAAACGGCGTGAAGGTTCAGATCAAGGACGGTGGATGGGTTGATTTCTCGTTCCGGGCGCATCGGCGAACCGTCTTCGTCGGCTGCGGGGATTTGATTTACTTTGCGGAATACCGAACGTCAACCTCCGGCTGCATGATCCGCGCGTACGACCTGCGGCAGTGCCGCTACATATGGGAGATTCGGCTCAAAGGCCTGGGGCCGATAAAACACAGCAAGTATCGCAATCGCGTCCGCATGGAACTTTTCGAGCATGTCCTGATGGTTTGGGGCAACGAGTCGGCCGGCCGGTACGTCGAAATCATCGACCGCAAGACCGGTAAAACCGTCGGGCACAAGGTCTTCGCCAAAGATGCCGCCTCAGCCGCCTTGAACACCTCGCCCCGCCCGGAGGCGCTTCACGATGTCCTGTACGGGTCGATGAAAACATACAAGCAATGGTCCTATCAGGTCGTAATCGGTAGGGCTCATTCCAGGAGCCGGCGGTCCTACGGCGTGCTGAAATACAAAGGCAAAGAGGTAAACACAAATACAGGCGTTCGTATCTGGACTCCCTGGGGCGAGATGGGTCTGACAGGGACAGGACGCGGTTGGCAGCCGGCGTACATGATGACCGTTTGCAAAGGCAAGGAGATCGAAAGCCCGGACCCCGCCACCAGTCTGCGCGTCAAAAAGAGGTGGCAGTCTATCCGCAAAGGCATCGACACGCTGACTTTGACCGTCGAGTTCCATCCTGACGGTACTACTTTTCCGTATGCGACTCTTCACGTCCCGCCGCTTAAGACTCAAAATCACGGCGTGCGTCCGTCAAGGCGCAATTGGCTGATTGCTCGCCTCGGGCCTAATTCAGCCAAATATCTGTTGAGTTCGCTGACATATCAGGGTTTCCTGACGCGGGCATCCGAGGCCGGGCCGGGCAAACATCCCGCGAAAGAACCATGCTGTGTACTCCGCCTGACATGGAAGGACGGAAAGACCACGCACACGCTGACGGAGAACATCGGATGGGGCCTGCCGGTTTACGAACGGCTGTGCATGCTTCGCGCCAACCTGCGGGACACGGAAACGGTTCCCCTCGATGCCGTTCTGGCCATATGCCGAACCCATCTCAAAGCCTGGCGACTGAAGGAGCGGCTTAAAACCATGGACCAGGCAAAAACAGAAAAAAACAAAAAGTAAAACCGATTCACTGATTCACCAATCAACCAATTCTCTTCTGTCGTTTTATTTTTCTGGCCCAAGGCGGTACAATTCCGGGTCTGTGTTGCGACGACTGACATTGTTGATTGCGTGCTTGAGCCTTGCCGGCTGTGGGCGGGCTCGTCCGGGACGCCTCTGGGTGGCGGGGGATATGGTCCACCTGACCGAGCAGACTCCTGCCGAGAAGACAAGCAGCGTATGGGACGCTGATTCGCGGACGGTCAATCTTTTTTCAGCCGCCAATGAAACCGTCAGTTTCCAGTTGGTTCTGGACGCTCCGCCTGACGGGCTTGAAGAAGTGAAACTGTCCGTCAGCCCGCTTACCGGCCCCGGTGGGCGGAAGATCAGCGCCGGCAACATTAAATTGTTCCGAATGCTGCCTGTGGCGATTGAGCGTTATCCGGCATGGTATCTCCTCCTGACCGACGCACCCGTCAAGCCGGTAAGGTTCTACGACGCGCTGGAACCGATAAAATCGTTCGATTCATTCACCGTCGGTCCCAACGAGCGGTTGGCTGTCTGGGTGGATGTAACCGTTCGGCGCGACAGGCTTCCGGGCGATTACGTCGGTGCAATTATGGTGTCGTCGAGCCGAGGCCCAACGCGAGCGAAGGTGGCGCTGAAGGTGTACGACTTTGTCCTTCCCGACGCCAAACCGGTCGCGTGCATCGGCGGTTTTGGTTACGAGACGATTTTTTCGACCTTTACCGGCACGGTTCCCGTTCGTCTTGACGCTGGGCGCAAGGATGTCCGCGCTGGCCTGACGGTTATCCGCCGATTGATGCGTCTTGCGCACGAGCATCGCGTGGACCTGTTCGATAAGTCGATCCATCCGACCATTAAGCGCGACATTTCCGGAGCGGTGGTGCTTCGGTGGGATGATTACGACAACATCGTTAAGCCATACCTCGACGGGTCGGCCTTTGACGACCGCGTCGGCGTATCGGCCTGGCCTGCGCCTTTTCGAGTAGCCCGGCGCGCCGGCTGGCCGGAACCGGCGAGTTACGGCGGGATCGGTACGGATGCCTACCGCAAGACCGCCGGGGCTGTCTTGGCTGGGACGGTAGAACATTTCAAGTCCATCGGGTTCGGCGACCGCCTGTTCGTCTGGCCCGGGACGGATTCAACTTCGCAACAGGCTTATGAGCGTTATTCAGCCCTTGCGCGTCTGGTTCGTTCTGCCGGACCTGAAACGCCGATTTTGACAGAACTTCCCCCAACCCCGCCAAAACGGACCGGCTGGACACCACCGAAGGGCTTCGTCACGCTGGCCGATATGTACGCGCCACCGGCGCATATGGTTAACCCATCCGATGCGAAACGACTCACTCGGAACCACCGGCTGGACGGACTTTGGCTTCGTCCGGGCAGGCCTCCGTATCTTGGCGGATGCAGCCTGTTGAGTTCGCCCGCCGATGTCCGCGCACTGGCGTGGATAGCGATGAAATACGACTGCCCCGGTATCTTCATACCCGAAGTGCTCAACTGGTCGAAGCGGGCCGACGAAGAAGACCGCCTGTTTTATCCCCGCAAAACCCCTGACGGCGATACGGTTTTTCCCTCGGTCCGCCTCAAACGCCTCCGTCGGGGATTGCAGGATGCCGCCTATCTCTGGTTGCTGCGACAGAGGCAAAGAGCCGCCGTCGCCCGGGTAATGATCGACACGATGGTTCATTACGCCTGCCTGGACGCTGCCGGCGACCATCACCTCGACGCGAGGCTTCGCGGATGGGTCGCCGACGGTGAAGTCTGGACGGCCGCTCGCAGACTCCTCGCCGAGGAGGTCCTTTCCGCCGTCCATCCGGAGCAGGTTTCCCGCCGCCAACTCCTGTATGAACAATTGGCCTGGAAGCAGTTGCGCCAACGCGCCTGCCGGGTCCGTGTCGAGCGGATTCGTTCGCGCGTGAAAATGCTCGGCAACGGGCGTTTCGCCGCTGTGGTCCGGGCTGAACTTTACAACGAACAAACCTATCCGGTTGATGTGGAGTTGCGCATCGCCGATCTGCCGGCAAGATGGAAACCGACAACCGCCCGAATCCAGAAGCGACTCAAAGGCAGCGAACTTACCGTCCTGGCCCTTTCCGCCGAAGGCGTCGGTATCCCGGCAGGATCGGACGCGAAGATAAATATCCCACTGGTGCTGACGACCACTCCGGGCCGAACCGAAAACATCCTCGCCTGCGTTCCGTTTATCCGGGCCGGTCTCGTCGCCAAAACGATTACCATTGACGGGAACCTCGGCGATTGGCCGATGCGAGCGGGGAATACCGCCGGTAACTTTATCGTCCTGGGCCGGCGGGGAAAGGGCGGGAAAGGCCTTGCCCGTCGCCGGACAACCGCTTTCGTTACGCGCGACGACCGAAACCTGTACGTGGCATTCCGCTGCGACGAGCCGAAGATGGACAGACTCCACGCCCGCGCCGATAACATCGTCCGATACGAGCAGTTCCTCGCCGCCGGTGAGGACATGGTGGAATTGATTATCGATCCGGGTCTCAAAGCCCGAAGCGCCGCCGATTTGTATCATATCGTGGTAAAATGCAACGGTGTGATCCTCGCCGAACGCGGTGTCGGCGCTGAACCGGCTCGCGTCAAGCCCTGGCCTGTACGGGTCCGATCCGCTGTCGCCAAAGATAAAAAACTCTGGATCGTCGAGTTGGCGATACCGCTGAAAGAATTCGGTCCGGGCGGCGACTCGCCGTTGTGGGGAATCAATTTCACACGGTTCGCCACGGCAGAGTCCGAAGCCTCAAGTTGGTCCGGCGCGGTGCGATACTTCTACAGCCCGGAAAACCTCGGTACAATGTACTTGACGCCAATAAAAAAATGAACTTTTGCAATTTCCGATTTTCAATTTCCAATTTCCAATTGAAAAAAACAGAAAATCGGAAATTGAAAATTGGAAATCGGAAATTGAAAAGGAGAACAACAGATGGGAAACAAACTTGGATGGATACTGGCGGGTATTTTCGGTGCGTTTGTAATCATCGTGCTAGCGAAGGTGCTTTTCTTTCCTTCTCCGTCGGATCCGACGCGAGCGACTACTGGGCCGGGGATGCTGACTCTGCAAAAACCCGCCGAACCGTTGACAAGCCTGCTGCCGTCAGCGCCCGACGGCGAGGGAAACGCCGCCGACGATTACCGGCGAGCCTGGAAATCTTACGATAAAAACACCGACGCGATAAAGGCGATGTTCAAGCATTACTTCGCCGTAATAAAAGACGAGTACCGCCTGACGGACGACGATGTAGCCTTGTTGAAGAGCGTCGCGGATCCAATCGCCGACGGCGCAGCCAAAAAGGACATGTCATTTTACCTGTCGGAACAGATGGAAGTCTCATACGACAGGCCGGTCGAGGCTGGACAGTTCCAGAACATCGCGGAGGTCCCTCGGATGCTGTTCGCTCACTACATCGGCAAGGGCGAGGAGCATTATCCAGCCGCCGAGAAGTGCCTCTTCGACATACTCGTACTGGGGCATCATCTGGTTGAAGAGCGGGCCAGGTTTGACATTGTGCGAACCGGAATAGGGCTTCAGAAGAACGCCAGCGAACTTCTTGGGCAACTTTACGGTAAATGGAACAAGCCCGAACGCGTCAAGGCGGCCCGGAACTACCGCACGGGTCTGCGGGACATGAGTAGCATCTATACCGAACTCTACGCCGTCGCATGGAAACTCACACGCGCCGAAAGCGGCGCTCACGGCCCCAACCCCGGAGACATCTTCAACCTTGTCGCCAACCACGCCGACCGGGCAGTACGAGTCGAAGCCATCCTTAGCCTGGGAATGGTCAAACTGACCTGCGCCGGAAGAGGCGACCACAAACGGGTCCGCGACCTGATTGACGAAAAACTCAAAAGCGACGACCCGATCGAACAGGCAGCCGCCAAGTGCGCCGACGCGCTGGACGAGGAAGGAATGCAACGCCTGGCCAGCGGGGAATAGTCGCCTCTACGACGGGGCGATGATTTTCAACTTCGGGAAATAGGTGCGGTAACGAGCGGTATCGCGGGTAATCAGCGTCATTTTTTCAACGGCTGCGTGCGCGCCGATGAAGAAATCCGGCAGCGTGGACCGCCTTCGTCCGCCGCGTCTGCGGTATTTCACGAAGCATTTTCCCGCCAGAAAGGCCGCTTCGGCGGGGATTGCCCGGCGATACAGCATTGTTTCGGGGATCGCGGCGTCCATCTCTTCAATTCGGTCAAATCCGATTGAAACCTCCGCGTAAATGACGGGGTTGATCACGAGGATGTGATCCTCGGCATACTGTTCAAGAATCCGACCCGACCACGGAAACCATTCCTTATCTTCAGTCAGGACGTCCAGCAGGACATTCGAATCGACCATGACATCGGACATCATTCACCCCGCGTCAATGCCATGATCTGGTCGGTGGACATCTTTGTCGTAGCCCGTCCCCGCATGTCGGAGACCACTTTGCTTCCCCGGTTGCGACGGTTCGGCGCTTTGCGGAGAATTACCTTCCGACCGGAAACGGAAAAATCCACTTCCGTCTCCGGAAGCAGGCCGATCTTCCGGCGAATCTCAATAGGGATTGTTACCTGCCCTTTTGTCGTTACCTTCATAGTGTTTCTCCTGATAAATCTATCGGAGTTTGATTCTTACCGGTAGTATTCTTACATATCCATACTGAAATTTCAACTCTGTTTTTGTCGTTTTGGAGTCAATTTGCAGGACCATTTTTTGCAGGGATGCACGGGATAAGAGAATATTCAATATTCGTTTCCCCCTTTTTTATCCCCTGAATCTTGTGCATCCGCCCCAGGCGTCCCTAGCGGGACCTGCCTGCTTTTAATGCCTCTTCCGCCCGGTAACTGCTTCGGACGAAGGGTCCGGCGGCGACGGCCGAAAAGCCCATTTCGAGGGCTTCAGTCCGCATGGCGTCGAACTCGGACGGAGCGACGAATCGCCCAATCGGCACGTGCTCCGATGAGGGCGCGAGGTATTGGCCTATGGTCAAAATATCGCAGCCGGCCTCGCGTAAATCCCGCATCACCTCGCGGATTTCGTCCGAAGTCTCCCCAAGCCCGACCATCAGACCGCTCTTGGTCAGCAGCCCGTCGCTTCGGGCATAGGACAGCACCTGGAGGCTTCGTTTGTACCGGGCCTGCGGGCGGACCTGCTCGTACAGACGCTCAACGGTCTCGATATTGTGGTAGAAGACGTCCGGGCCAACGGCAAGGACGGTGTCGATTGCGGCTTCGTCGCCGCCGAAGTCGGGCGTGAGGACTTCTATTGTGGTTTTCGGCAGGCGGGTTCGGACGGCGCGGATGGTCTTTGCGAAGTGCCCGGCTCCGCCGTCGGGCAGGTCGTCGCGCGTTACCGAAGTGATGACGACGTGCCGCAGGCCCAGTCGCGCCGAAGCCTCTGCCACCGCTTCGGGTTCGTCGGCTCGCGGCGGCGAGGTGTTACCCGTCCCGACGGCGCAGAATCGGCACGAGCGGGTGCAGGTGCTGCCGAGAATCATAAACGTCGCTGTGCCCCGGCCAAAACATTCCGACATATTCGGGCAATTCGCGCCGGAGCAGACCGTCTCAAGTTTCAGATCGGCCAGGAGTCGGCGGACCTCGGCGCTCCTGCCCGCAGGCGGAATTCGCCGACGCAACCACGGCGGAAAGCGTCCGCGGTGAGATAACGTCGCGGATTCATTCACAACATCGAATCCGAACACTTCGGCCATACATTCAATCAACGGTTGTTTGACTTCCCGAATTGACACCTCTCCGGCGAGAAGTTTCGCCATGCTGGTTACTTTGCACCCGTCCAGCCCGCATGGCACGATGAAATCGAAATGCGACAGGTCCGTCGAGACGTTTAGCGAGAACCCATGCCATGCGACCCAACGACTGACGGCTACGCCGATAGCGGCGATTTTCTCGTCGCCGACCCATACGCCGGTAAGACCCTCCCGCCTCCGGGCCGACAGGCCGAAGCGTCCCAGCAGGCGGATGATAACTTCTTCCAGATCGTGAACGTATCGGCGGACGGTTCGGCCCCGGCGGGCGAGGCGCATAATCGGATAACCCACCAGTTGCCCCGGGCCATGATAGGTAACATCGCCGCCGCGAGCGGACTGGCGGACCTCGATACCCTCGCGGCTCAATTGCTCCTGCGAGGCGAGGATGTGTTCGCTCCCGGCATTGCGGCCAAGCGTGATAACCGGCGGATCATGTTCGAGAAGCAGCAGATACGCCTGGTCGTTGTCGCCGGCCTTTACCTCTTCCAGCAACCGCCGCTGGATTTGAAGCGCCGATTCGTAGGATTCGCGTCCGAGGTCTGAATAAATCAATTTCGACATTGTTTAGCGCAGCGTGTGTAACGGTAGTCCCAACCATGTTTCGGATGCTTCGGCGACGGCTTCGGCGAAGGTCGGATGGGCGTGGATGGTCTCGGCGATATTCTCAACGGTCAGGCCGTTGCGCATCGCCAGGGCAATTTCGGCGATAACGTCGGTGGCGTGCGGGCCTATGACCAGTGAACCGAGAACCTTTCCGGTTTCGGTATCGGCGACGATTTTTACCTGCCCGTCAATCTCGCCGTATGCGTGTGCAATACCGCTGGCGCGAAGGCCAAAAGCAGCCACGCGGACATTTTCGCCCTGCTTTTCGGTCAGACCCACGGCTGCGACGTCCGGGTGCGTATAATCCCCAGCCGGTACGACCGTCCGGTCGTCGCGCGATTCGTGCCCCGCAGCGTTGTCAGCCGCGACGATCCCCATTCGAGTCGCAAGATGGGCGTACTGGCGAGCCTCGGCTACGTCGCCGACGGCATAGACGCCCTCGACGTTCGTCCGGCAGCGGTCATCGACGCGGATGATTCCGCCGTCCAGTTCCACGCCAATATCTTCGATGCCGATGTTTTCGATGTTCGCCTTACGTCCCACAGCCGCAATCACACAGGCGGCCTCAATGGTCTTTCCATCTTCTGTCTCTACAACCACGCTCGAATCGTTCGCCTTGACGCTGACGGTTTTGCTTCCGGCCAGGACCGTCGCGCCGCGTTTTTTGAGGCTTCGGGCGATTATCTTCGAGGCGTCCGGGTCGAGGTTAGCCACCAGCCTGTCGAGCATCTCGATAACTGTCGTCTCAATGCCCAGTTCGGAATAGACGGTTGCGAATTCGCACCCGATGACGCCTCCGCCTATGATAATGACGCTTTCGGGCAAGTTCTCGGCGGTAGTGGCTTCGTTCGTGGTCATTATTCGCGGCGAATCCGGTAAAAAGTCGGGCCTGAGCGGCCTGGAACCTGTTGCGATGATAATCGCGCCGGCTTTGATCTGCTCGGTTCGGTCGTCGGTTTCGACGGAAACAGTATCGGCAGCGGTCAATCGCCCCTTGCCTCGGATAACGTCCACTTTTCGCGCCTTGAGCAGTCCTTCAACGCCTTTCCTCAACCCGGCGACGACTTTTGCGACGCGGGACATGTAGGCTGGAGCATCTACGGTGCTGCCGGAACAGTTCAATCCAAAATCAGATGCGTGGTTGGTCTGATAGAAAATCTCGCTCGCGTGGAGCATTGCCTTTGTCGGTATACAGCCGACGTTAAGGCACGTCCCGCCGAGTTGATTTATTTCGACGCAGCAGACCTTCGCGCCGCGCATCGCCGCACGCAGAGCGGCGGCGTATCCGCCCGGCCCACCACCGAGAATAACTACGTCGTATGTGGACATGAAAAGTTCTACTCCAGAGATACCAAGTCCGGTTCGCCGGCGACTATGCGAATTGCAGGCGCCCTTTAGGTTGGGGAATGGATCGCCCCAATTCCTTCGCTGTCTCAATCCACTCGGTGATGACAATTTCCGCGTTGGCGAGAGCTTCCTGGTAGGTCGCCCCGTCAGCGGCGCAGCCTGGCAATTCCGGGACCTCGGCAATAAACGAGTCGTCCTCGTAACTCCAGTAGATAATGATTTCATATTTACTCATGACTTCCGCCCACAAGTTTATGCTTCAGAATCATTTTCCTGACCTGTTTTACCTGATACGGCCCTACTCCAGCGACGCCAGGTCCGGTTTTCGTGCTGCGAGTGTCTCGTCGAGTCGTCCGACGGGCGTCGTTCGCGGGCATCCGGTCAATTCTTCCGGGTTGCTTTCGGCCAGTTCGGCGATTTCAATCATCGCGGTTATGAAGGTGTCGAGCGTCTCTTTGCTTTCGGTCTCTGTCGGCTCGATCATCATCGCTTCGGGCACGATTAACGGGAAATACACCGTCGGCGGGTGAAAGCCCCGATCTATCAAAGCCTTGGCGATGTCCATTGCCCGGACGCCGTTCTTGGCCTGGCGGGACGCCGACAGGACGAACTCGTGTTTGCAGGTCTGTCCGAACGGCAGATCGAAGTGGGCTTTGAGTTTTTCTTTGACGTAATTGGCGTTCAGCACGGCGTTTTGAGAGACCCGCTCCAGCCCTTCGGTCCCCAGCATGAGAGTATAGATGTAGGCTTTGAGTATGACGGCGAAGTTTCCGTAGAACGGCGCGATATACCCGATGGATTCAGGCCTGTCGTAGTCCAGCCAGTATGATCCGTCGGGTTTGTCGGCGATGACGGAGGTCGGCAGGTATGGTATGAGTTTTTCGCAGACTCCGACCGGTCCTGCTCCCGGCCCGCCGCCGCCGTGGGGCGTTGCGAAGGTTTTGTGCAGGTTAACGTGCACAAGATCGAATCCGATGTCGCCGGGCCGGCAGCGTCCGAGCAGGGCGTTGAGGTTCGCACCGTCGTAGTACACCAGGGCGTCGATGTCGTGGGCCATTTGGCAGATTTCTTTGATTCGCGGATTGAACAGACCCAGCGTATTGGGGCAGGTGAGCATGACGGCTGCGACCTTGTCGTTCATCGCTTCGGCCAGGGCGTCAAAATCCATCACGCCGGTGTCGTCGGACTCAACCGTCTTTACGTCGTATCCGGCAATGGCTGCGCTGGCTGGGTTGGTCCCGTGCGCGCTGTCGGGGATAAGGATCGTTGCCTTGTCATTGCCTTTGTCTTTGTGATACGCGGCAATGATCATCGCGCCGGTCAGTTCGCCGTGCGCTCCTGCAAGAGGCTGCATTGTGAAGGCAGCCATACCGCAGATTTCCCGCAGCATCAGGTCGATGTCGTGCAGCACAGCCAACGCGCCCTGGACGAGCATTTCCCCGCCGGGAAGTTGCGGCAGCAGCGGATGCAGATGTACGAATCCCGGATAGTGGCTGATCCGCTCGGTTACCTTGGGGTTGTATTTCATGGTGCACGAGCCGAGCGGGTAAAATCCGGTATCGACGCCGAAGTTTTTGTTCGACAGTTCTGTGAAATGCCGCACCACGTCCAGTTCGGACAGTTCCGGAAGGGCGGCTGGGCGATCGCGCAGGAAATTCTTCGGGATTCTCGCCGGTGCGTCAATGTCGTTATCGGCAGGCCGATACGCCCGCCGGCCCGGAACCGATTTTTCAAAAATCAATTTCATTAACTCAATCCTTGAGATAGTTGACTGTTACTATCCTTATCTATCTTCGAGAAACAAGTATATATCTAAGTGTACTCTCTCGATTTTCTGCGTTTTGGCATACTCACCGGCAAATTCCTGGAACTTTTGACTGTCGCTCGATTCCAGCCCCTTCAGGGTGCGCCATCGCGGAAGGACGTTGCCTCCGGGCTTATTCTTCAAACCTTCGGCAACTTTACTATCCAACGGGACCTCCAACCATGACTCCAGTTTGCTAAAGCCAAAATACTTGTTATACACGACGTCCCGCATGAAGAGGTTGAGTGCCTTTCGCGCGGTGCCCCAATACACGTCGTCCTGCATGGCGACCCAAGGCCTGTTCTTGAGTTCCTTCTGCAGTAATTTAGTTTTCTTGTTCAACCAGTCTGCATACGCTTCCTGCGAAGATGTTGAAATCTGGTCCAGAACGATTTCTTCTCCGAGGTATTTCTGCGCTATTCGCAAGGCACCCTCCCCTTGCCTTCGCATGGCAGACGGACCAACTGCTGTTACGCTCGTCCATTGGTGCATCTGTTTTATAAAGTCTTTTGGTTTCACCTCTTTGTCCTTGCCCAATCCGCAATCCACAATCCACAATCCGCAATCAAAGACTCACCTCCAGCGCATGTGCCAGCAGGTCGATCTGCTCTTTCGTGCGTTTTTCGGTAACTGCCACCAGCAGCGAGTTTTCCATATCGTCGTAGTATCGCGCTAGTGGGAAACCAGCCGAGATTCCCCGCTCAAGCAATCGGCGGATAATTCTTTCTGCCGAAACCGGCAAACGCAGAACAAACTCGTTAAAATACCAGCGGTTGGGAAAATGCGTCGTTACGCCGGGAATTTCCAGCAGGCGATTCTGTGCGTAGTTGGCCTTGTCGGCGCAGGTCTGGGCAAGTTCACGCAGACCTTCAGCACCGAGGAGGCTCATGTATATCGTCGCAGTCAGGGCGCACAAGCCCTCGTTCGTGCAGATATTCGACATGGCCTTTTCGCGCCGGATGTGCTGCTCGCGGGTCTGGAGCGTCAGGACGAATCCGCTCCGCCCGTCGCTATCGACAGTGCGTCCGACGACCCTTCCGGGCATCTTGCGGACGAATTTCTCGCGGGTGGCCATGAATCCCAGGTAAGGACCGCCGAAGGCCAACGCCAGACCCAGGCTCTGACCTTCGCCGATAACTATGTCGGCTCCCATCTGCCCCGGCGTCCTGACGATGCCCAGCGAAATCGGGTAACACGATACGATCAGCAACGCCCCGTGCTTGTGGGCGACGTCGGCCAGGTCGGCGAAATCGTCGAGGCAGCCGAAAAAATTCGGATTCTGAACGACGATTGCAGCCGTTTCGTCGTTCAGTTCGTCGGCGATTTTCTCGCGGTCAGCCAGGCCGTCGCGCCAGGACGTCTGGACGAATTCGATACCGAGGTTGGTTGTGTACGACCGCAGCATCTTTCGATATACCGGGTTGACGGTCTCATCGACGATAACGCGATTTCGCCGGGTAATTCGCATCGCCATCATCACGGCTTCATAGACAGCCGTTCCGCCGTCGTAGAGCGAAGCGTTGGCGACCTCCATTTCCGTCAGCCGGCAGATTGCGGATTGATATTCGTAAATCGCCTGGAGCGTTCCCTGCGAGGCTTCGGGCTGGTAGGGCGTGTATGCGGTGTAAAACTCGCTTCGGGAGGCCAACGCTTCGACGGCAG
>JAUVIQ010000113.1 GCA_030592655.1 Planctomycetales bacterium
AGCGGGAAATTCCAGGCCTCGCTCATTCCGCTTCTGCTGCTGATTATAGGAACAGCGCCGGCGCTGATAATCCTGTTGGCTTTCCAACAGGCAATGACGCCGAACATTATAAGGATATTACAGGTCGTCGGTATGACCGGACTGTTCGTAACAGTGTTGGGAATGTTCTTCTCGAGCGTGTGCTCCAGGACCTCCACTGCCACAGTGTGGACTTACGGCGTAGTCTCGGCGATGAGTCTGCTGACGATGCTGGCGCTGTTGGGAGGCGGGGTCTTCGGGCCTCGTTTCATCGAAACCGTCTTCGTCGTGAACCCGATCGCCGCCGTTATGGACGCCGCAGGACACCCGTCAACACAGGACTACAACCTGCTCAGACCTTACCTGCAAATTATGGCGGCTGCTTCGGGGATACTGTTTGTGCTGACTGTCATCAGGGTCTATCAACTTGGAAAAGCGGACTGAAAGGGTTTCGGGTAAGTTTTGTCACTCATGTACTGGCCACTTAAGTGGCCAGTCCTCAAAGCAAAAATGAGCGGAGATGAACTAATTAAAACTATCGGACATGTCGTCGTATGTATCACAGTAACGGCGGTTTTCCTGTCGATACCGGCCCAAACATGCGGGGCGGACCAGAAACCTCTGTCTGAACCTTTTGTCCGGGGCGAGATGAAGAAGCAATACTTCGGTTCGGATCGGACGGTCCGTCTTCTCGGCGAAATCGCCCGTAACGGTATCGACCCGCTCGAACGGGAAAGGGCCGTAATGGACCTCGGCCGGACGAACAACCCTGCCGCTCCGGCGCTGCTGAAGCAAGCGTTATCGGATAAGGACCGGCGTGTACGTTCAGCCGCCGCACTGGCGCTGTGTAATTTCACTTCCGCCGAAGCCACCGACCTGCTCGCCGGCGCGCTGAAAAGATCGGATTCGTCGAATGAAGGTCCCGCCGGCGTATTAAGAGCCGCCCGAAGCGTCAAGTGGCCTGCACTGGCCAAACCGCTGAAAAACCTTCTCGATCACCCCTCACCAATCATCCGCGCCGACGCCCTCAATGCGCTGACCGAATTGCCCCAAGCCGCCGATGCGAAGACTTTGTGCGAACTCCTGGCTGACAGTAGCGTCGCCGTCCGCCTGGCAGCGGCGAAAAACGCCGCACTGGCCAAGCCTGACTCGCTCCTGGCAGAAGCGTTAGCCAAGCCGGCCAAAGATGATGTCCCCGCCGTTCGAGGTCTGTGCCTTGCCGCTCTGGGACGCCATGCGTCGAAAAAGGAAAAATACCTGCTTCTGCTGACAGTCGGCGGAAGCGACGACAACCCGCTTCTGCGCCGGGGGGCAGTGGAAGGTTTCACATCGGCGGGAAAAGGCGAAAAGATCGGCGCTTTTCTGAACGATGATTCGACGCCGGTCCGATTAGCGGCTGTTCGGAGCGCGGGTAGACTCAAACGGACCGAGTGCATCGACAGGTTATTCGGAATTATGCTCGGCGCACCGATGTCCGAGACCCATCTGGCTGCACGCGATTCGCTCGTACAAATAGATGCGCCGAAAATCACTGCCGCCAAGGCCGGCCGGCTGATGGAAAAGATCAGCCCGGAGTATTTCGGGCTCCGCCGCCGACAAAAAAGCGGAACTTCGAACGAGGATCACCGTCGGATAAAGAAGGTCTGTCGAAACCTCAAGGCGTTGAGTTATTTACTTGGAGCGGCTAAAAGCACCCAGGCCTATAAGTCCCACCTCGACCTGCTGATACGTGTAGATGTACAGGATTCGCTACTGGAACAATTGGCTTTGTCGATGGGACTAATTGGCAAGAGTGGAGCAGTCGGTCCGATTGTGAAACGACTGACGAATTGTGCGGATTTCACCGAAAGTGCTCTGAAAAAGATGTCAAAGAGGCCGGAGCGAAATATCCCCCTTCCCGAAGACAACTCCGCCGGACTGATGCGTGCAGCCGTGGCGATGAAGGTCTCCGAGGCGTTGCCCGTAATGATGCGGTTCAGTTCGATGGGCTTTGATGGATTCCGCGCCAAGCGGTCTGCGTGGACAGCCGACATGTTGATGCCCTCGCTGGCCGATGAGCAGACCAGGCCGGCAGTTATCGCCGAACTCCGCAAGCAGTTGCGTCGCAAGTTCGCGCCGCTGAGATGCCGGTTCGAATCGGCCAAGTCGCTGGGACGAATGAAGGACGACGAATCCGTCGAAGACCTTCGCTGGGTCCTTACCGAAGACCGACCGGACCGGCGCGTGATGCATGCCGCTGCATGGGCCATTCAGGAAATCGCCGGCAAGACGCCCACCGTCGGTCTGCCAAAACCACGTCATGGCGATTGGATCATCAAAGATTATTGACATCGCCCGACGGTGCGCCTATAAGTCGCCGTTCCATTAGCGAAAGGAAAATTCTGATGAGCAAAAAATCCGTACCGTCCGATATTGAAATTTCACGCGCAGCGACGCCAAAACCCATCACCGAGATAGCCCAGGCAGCCGGAATCAACCCGGACGAACTGGAACCTTACGGTCGAAACAAGGCCAAGGTCTGCATGAGCATCATCGAGCGCCTCGCCGACAAACCCAACGGCAAGTACATCGACGTAACGGCCATTACGCCCACGCCGCTGGGCGAGGGCAAGACCACAACGGCGGTAGGACTGACGCAGGGGATGGGACTTATCGGAAAAAACGCCTTCCTGTGCATCCGCCAGCCTTCGATGGGTCCGACCTTCGGTATCAAGGGCGGAGCCGCCGGTGGAGGATACAGCCAGGTAATCCCGATGGAGGAGTTTAACCTGCACCTTACCGGCGACATCCACGCCGTCAGCATCGCCAACAACCTCCTCGCAGCCGCCATCGACGCCCGCATCAAACACGAAGACCACGCCACCAACAAAAAGTGGGAAAAGACCGGACTTCCCCGGCTGAATATCGACCCGTGGAGCGTTTCCTGGCGGCGAGTCGTCGATGTCAACGACGCGGCGCTGAGAGGCGTCGAAATCGGGATAGGCGAGAACTGGATGGACGGTCCTCGGCGAAAGGCGCACTTCACCATCGCCGTCGCCAGCGAAGTCATGTCCGTTCTGGGACTTTCCGAAGACCTGAAGGACCTGCGAAACCGATTGGGACGAATGATTGTCGGAAGAAAACGAAACGGAAATTTCCTGACCGCGGACGACATCGGATGCGCCGGAGCAATGACTGTGCTTCTCAAAGACGCCATCAAACCCACCCTCATGCAGACGCTCGAAGGTCAGCCGGTCTTCGTCCACACCGGACCGTTCGCCAATATCGCTCACGGTAACAGTTCCATCATCGCCGACCGAATGGCCCTGAAACTCGCCGATTACGTCATCACGGAATCCGGCTTCGGAGCCGACATCGGAATGGAAAAATTCTTCGACATCAAGTGCCGATGTTCAGGACTGAAGCCGGACTGCGTCGTGCTGGTAGCGACGATCCGGGCGCTGAAGATGCACGGCGGCGGACCCAAAGTCGTCCCGGGCCAACCGCTCGCCGACGAATACACGCACGAAAACCTCGAACTGCTCGAAGCGGGACTGTGCAACATGGTCCGATGCATCGAGATAGCAAAGATGTTCGGCGTGCACGTCGTCGTGGCCGTCAATCAATTCCCAACCGATACGGACGCCGAAATCGAGACGACACGCAAAGCAGCCGACGAAGCCGGCGCTGAAGCCGCCATCGTCTCCAAACACTGGACCGACGGAGGGAAAGGCGCAGCCGAACTGGCCGAAGCCGTAGCTGAAGTCTGCGAGAAACCGTCCGACTTCAAACTGCTCTATCCCGACGAGATGTCCATCAAGGACAAGATCGCTACGATCTGCCGGAAAGTCTATCTCGCCGGCGCTATTACATATTCCGAACAGGCCGAGGAGCAAATCGCCCTCTACCAGAAAAACGACCTGAACCACCTGCCTATCTGCATGGCCAAGACGCATTTGTCGCTTTCGCACGACCCGAACTTCAAGGGCGTTCCGCGCGGATTTACCGTCTCGGTCCGCGAGGTGCGAATCTCCGCCGGCGCGGGGTTCCTCTTTCCACTGCTGGGGAAAATGCGTACAATGCCGGGACTACCGAGCCGACCGGCGTTTATGGACATCGACATCGACGAAAACGGAAATGTCGTCGGTATGTTCTGATCCGCTATTCTGTTCCCGTTACTCACAAGACGTAGTTTGTTAACACTGTTCAAACATTTTGGAGAGATTTGAAAAGATGAAAAAACTTACCGAACTGTTCGCCGAGAAGCAGCGCACGATTTCCTTCGAGTTCTTCCCCCCCAAAACCGAAAAGGGAATGGCAAAACTTTACGATACCGCCGATGTACTGGCAGAAAAAGCAGACTTCTTCAACGTTACCTACGGCGCCGGCGGTTCCAGCAGCAAGGCTACCTTCGACATCGTCGTCGAACTCCAGAAGCGATTCGCCCTGCCGGTCGTTCACCACTTCACGTGCGTCCAGCATACCTACGACGACATACACAAAGCCCTGGAACAATTCAAAGCCGCCGACATCACAAACATCCTGGCGCTGCTCGGCGACCCACCGGCAGATAACCCGGATTACAAACCAGGCCCCGACGAGCCGAAATTCGCCTACGAGTTGATAAAGATGATCCGCGAACACGGCGATTTCTTCTGCGCCGGCGCGCCGGGCTTCCCCGAAGGACATCCCGATACGCCGACGAAGGAACTCGACAGCGAATACCTCAAGATCAAGCAGGACGCCGGAGCCGAAGTCGTCTTCACGCAACTGTTCTTCGACAACGACATTTACTACGAGTTCCGCGATCGCGTCCGGGCTGAAGGTGTTACCATGCGGCTGCTGCCGGGTATGCTCACCATTACCAACTACCCGAAACTAATCGAATTCTGCAACACGTGCGGCGCGACAATTCCGCAATCAGTAACGGACATCTTCGAGCCGATAGCAGATGATCCGGACGCAACGTATAAAAGGGGCATCGAGTTCGCCGTCGAACAGTGCCAGGACCTCTGGGACAACGATGTTCCAGGACTGCACTTTTACTGCCTCAATAAGACCGAACCGGTAATGACCGTCTATAACGCACTGAAACTCTAGTTAATGGAGATACAAGAAGTGTCAGCGAAGATTATTGACGGTAACGCCGTCGCCGATGAAATCAAGAAGCGCGTATCGTCCGATGCCGCTGAATTAACCGCGACCGGTAGCAAGCCGCACCTGACAGCTGTTCAGATCGGTGAGAACCCAGCATCGAAAATCTATACCAACATGCAGGCCAAGGCGTGCGAGTCGGTCGGTATCGAATACGAACTGCTGAACCTCCCTGCCGAAATCTCACAGGACGACCTGCTGGCGAAGATTTCCGAACTCAACGCATCGGCCGAAACGACCGGAATCATCCTCCAGATGCCCCTGCCCGCCCAGATTGACGCACGCAAGGTTCAGATCGCCATCTCGCCGGTAAAGGACGTCGAGGGAATGCACCCGGAAAACATGGGTCGGCTGTTCTACGGCGGCGGCGTTGTCGCGCCGTGTACGCCGATGGCGGCTGTCGAACTGCTCAAAAGAACTCGCCCGGACCTCGCCGGCGCTGAAACCGTCGTCGTAGGACACAGCGAGATCGTCGGAAAACCGATAGCCATGATCCTTCTTCAATCGCCGGACGCGGCGCCGACTGTTACTCTCTGCCACATCGCCACGAAAGACCTCGCTTCCCACACTCGTCGGGCCGACGTGTTAATCGTCGCCGCCGGCGTTTCCCAGGCACGCTGGTTGTCTTACCGCCGGCGAAAAAAGGCCGGTGAAGACGTCAGGGTCCCCGACCTGTCGCCGCTGATTTCAGCCGAGATGATTAAACCCGGCGCTGTCGTCATTGACGTAGCCATAAACCGCATCCCAAAAGGCTTCGACGAGAACGGCGAGCCGGTCAAGAACGAAAAGGGTAAAAACGCCATGCAGACGGTCGGGGATGTGGATTTCGAGTCCGCCGCCCGGATCGCCGGTGCAATCACACCCGTTCCCGGCGGCGTCGGACCCGTTACCGTCGCGATGCTCCTTGCCAATACTGTCGCCACCGCAAAGGCCTTTGGTTAAAAAACCGAATTTTAACTGCTGATTATCCTATTTACGCCGTATAATATATTGGGATTCAGGTATGCGCTTTTACTTCGGTACGATTTTTCCGTTTCGGAGAGCAGGAAGATTTGTTTATTAATATATAATATAGAAAGGAGTCCCTAATATGGTTCATCCACACGAGCACAGGAAGGTTTCCCAAAAGTCCCGCAAGGGAAACTGCACAGTCCGTAGTCCATCGGACTCTGCGAGGACTCTGCGAGGACGCTACGCATTCACGCTGGTTGAGTTGTTGGTTGTAGTCGCTATTATCGCCCTTTTGGTCTCGATTCTCCTTCCGTCGCTGGGAAAGGCCAAGGAACATGCTTACCAGGTGCGGTGTCTTGCCCACCTGGGCAGCCTGATGAAGGCCCATCATATCTATGCCACGGCGTCCAACGACCGTCTGCCCGGTCCGTGGGGCGTTGTGGACGATTCGCTGTCCAACGATCCTTACGGAATGCTGGCGTGCTACTCGACCGACACGGGGCTTTTGGCTAAGGGGGGTATGGTAACCTCACCGGATATATGGAAGTGCCCCAAGGCCAAGCTGTCGTGCCCCGGCATATGGTACGAGACCTACGGGTATCCGTGGGGGAACGAGGGGTGGACGCCGCAACTGATCGAGGAAAACCCCTATACCTACCACTTTTCCTACAACGCGCGGACGTTTCTGAACCCCAAACTTGACCAGTGGACCTGGGGCGACCCCATGCCGGCGGGGGTGGGATACAGTAACATGTACGCCGAAAACGAGATGCGAGAGATAGCAAGCTTCCCCGAGCCCTCCCGCACTGTCCTGCTTGCCGAAGAAAACAGCGGAATGGTACCGTACAATTATAACTATGGGTACGGACCGGCCTACCAGATTCTCAACGACCCGTGGTTTTCCGGACCGGACGTTACCGAGGCTCGGCACCTGGGGACATCGCAGGTAGGATATCTCGACAGCCACGCCGGTTCGTTTCCTGCTTTAATTAACCTGTTCAAGGATGCCGAGTACTGGCCTATACCGAAATAGCCCCTTCAGGCGATCTGACAAAACCGCACATTTGCATCGGTGTTTCCTCGCTGTCGGGCAAGGAGATGATAGAAGAAAATGGCTAACATTACTTGTCGAAATGGACGCAGGGGCGGTTTTACGCTGGTTGAGTTGATGGTAGTGGTTTCCGTCATCGCTTTACTGATAGCGCTCCTCCTGCCTACGCTGGGCAAGGCCCAGGAGCACGCTTACAAGGCGCGGTGCCTTGCCCATCTGAAGGGTCTGATGACGGCTCATACGACCTATGCCGCAATGTTCAACGGGTCTCTGCCCGGGCCCTGGGGAATCATAGACGATTCACTGCCCAACGATCCCTATGGTATGCTGGCGTGCTATTCGACCGACACGGGGCTTCTGGCCAAGACGGGTGTGGTAACCTCGCCGGAGATGTGGACGTGTCCCATGGCCAGTTTGGTATGTCCGGGTATATGGTATGAAAGAAACGGTTATCCATACGGCGGTTGCGTACACTGGACGCGGGATGACATCGAGAACCATCGCTATACCTACCACTTCTCGTACAACGCCAGAACGTTTCTCGACCCCAGACTTGATAAGTGGACGTGGGGCCTGCCCAAGCCGCCCGGAACAGATGACATTCTATACGTGGAAAACGAGATGCGCAAGATAGAAACATTCCCCGTCCCCTCCCGTACTATCCTGTTGGCCGAAGAAAATACCGGAATGGTGCCGTACAACTATGACTATGGGTACGGACCAGCCTTCCAGATTCTCAACGACCCGTGGTTTGCCGGACCGGACGTTACCGAGCCCCGGCACCTGGGGACATCACAGGTAGGATATCTCGACGGTCACGCCGACTCGTTTCCTGCCTTCATTAACCTGTTCAAGGATGACGAGTACTGGCCTGTACAGCCTGATTAATCATTGCACCAGCGCCCGCATCGCAGCGGCGTTGAGATCATCCCAGTTGCGACCGGCGGCGTCGGCGCCCTTGGGTGTCTCCAGTATCATCGGAATCGCCGTCAGACGCCGGTCGTTAACTATTTCGGCAAAGGCTGCCAGCCCGATTTTACCCAAACCAATATGGGCGTGGCGGTCAACCCTGCTGCCGAGGTCCCTGACCGAATCGTTCAGGTGAACGGCGAACAACCTTTTCATGCCTATAATCCGGTCGAATTCATCCATGGTCTTTCGATAATCGTCCGGCGTTCGGATGTCATAACCGGCGGCGAAGATGTGGCAGGTGTCCAGGCAGACGCCGAAACGCTCCGGCGACTCCAGCCTCTCCAGTATGTCGGCGAGTTGCTCGAACCTGTATCCGATGCAGTTACCCTGCCCGGCGGTGGTTTCAAGGAGGATTTTCGTCCGCCCGCCCCGGCCTGCGACGATCCCGTTCAGGGCATCGGCAATCAATCCGACCCCTTCGTCGGCGTCTTCACGCGAGCCGGGATGAAAGACCAGATATTCAATCCCCAGCCGCTCGCATCGGTCAAGTTCGTCGCGCATTGCGGCGACGGACTTTCGTCGGACGTCGGCCTTACCGGCGAGGTTGACCAGGTACGACCCGTGCGCGACGACGGGCGCGATTTTCAGCCGGCGGCGGACCTCGACGAACGTCGCAATCGCTTCGGCGCTCAGCGGCGACGCTCGCCACTGACGCTGATTGCGAACGAACATGGCTACGCAATCAAACCCGTAACCGTCGGCGACTTCAATTGCCCGATACAACCCGCCGGAAATACTAAGGTGCGAACCGAGTAACATACGGGTATCTTATCATCGCAACGGTTAGAATTATAGATGGACAGGGTTATGGCCAAACACTGCAAGACATTCGAACACACCGCCGACGTGGGACTCGAAGCCCGCGCCGACAGCCTCGGCGAATTATTCGAGGCGATGGGCGAAGGTCTGGCCAATGTAATCTGCCCGCGCCAGGCGGTAAAAAAGCAAAAGACACTGCAAATCCAGGTCGAATCCGAAAACGTCGAATCGCTTCTGGTGGATTTCCTGGCTGAACTGCTGGGGCTGTTCAACCTGGAGAAATTTCTCATCTCCGGCATCAAGGTCAAGCGAATAGATGAAATTTCGGTTGCCGGCGAAGTTGTCGGCGAACCTTACGATCCGACCCGGCACGAACTGGGTGATGAAATCAAGGCAGTTACGTATCATCAACTGAAAGTCGCCCGCCAAGGCGACGAATGGACCGGGCGAGTAATTCTGGATGTATAATTTGCCACAGAGGCGCAGGCGGCTGTGGCCCATTTTGAGGTGTTTTATGGGCAAAGCGACAAACATCAGGATCGAGCAGATTGACGAATATCGCTGGCGGATACCGAAAGACTCCCGTCCCGGGATGCGGGTCGATGGGATTATCTACGCCGATGAGAAACTTATGTCCCATATTCGCG
>JAUVIQ010000084.1 GCA_030592655.1 Planctomycetales bacterium
ATTCATAACCCACTATTTTTACGTTCGCGTGAGCGCGCGCACACGTGAACGAATAACGAAAAAATTTACCTGCCCCCCATTTTATGTACCAACTGGAATGAGAGATAACGATACGAAGCACGAATTGGCCTGCCCTACCCGCTTTTATTCCCTTTTCCTGTGCCGATGTTTTCTGTATCCTCGGTCCGAAACTTTCAAAGAGGACGATCAAATGACAGAATGGGAAGGTAAAAACATGCTCTGTTTCGGGGACAATCTTGAGTTCCTTTCGGACTCGACACTTTTCCCGGATGAATGTATCGACCTGATCTATCTGGACCCGCCTTTCAACAGCCAGGCCAATTACAACGTCCTGTTCAAGGAGGCATCCGGAACGCCCGCTGCGGCGCAGATTAAAGCCTTTGAAGACACCTGGAAATGGGACATGGCCGCCAACGAAACGCTGACGCGAATCCACAACGACCCGGCTGTGCCCGCCCCGCTTATCGAACTGATGAAGACCTTTATGAACTTCCTGAAGGCATCGCCGATGATGGCCTACCTTGTCCAGATGTCCGTCCGACTCGTCCACATGCACCGCATACTGAAATCCACCTGCTTGTTTTTTTCGACGATTATGGTAGGCTGGCGTACTCATGAGAGTGCTCGTTAGTGTTTTGGGGTGGAGTAAAACGGAATGACGATGACAAGGAACAATGAAGTTCACCTCTTGGGTTCGGAGTACTCGCCAAAGAACGACATGACACTGTATTTTGGTGATTGCCTTGACCTGCTGGCAAAAATGCCTGACGGGGCTGCACAACTCATCGTAACATCTCCTCCGTACAATCTCGGAAAAGATTACGAAAGAAGGCTCCGGCTCAGTGAGTACGTTGAGCAGCAAGCGAAAGTAATTCACGAATGTATCCGCATCCTTAGTCCATATGGTAGCATTTGTTGGCAAGTTGGGAATTACGTCGATAAAGGCGCGATTGTTCCGCTTGACGTATTACTGTATCCCTTATTTGACAAAGTGGGCCTGAAGATGCGAAACCGCATAGTCTGGCACTTTGAGCATGGTTTGCATTGCAAGAAACGATTTTCCGGGCGTTACGAAGTGATTATATGGTTCACAAAAACAGACAATTATATCTTCCATCTCGATCCGGTCAGAGTTCCACAGAAGTACCCGGGTAAAAAGTACTTCAAAGGCGAGAAAGCCGGACAGTACTCCTGCAATCCGTTGGGAAAGAATCCTGGTGACATATGGACCATCCCGAACGTGAAGCACAATCACATTGAAAAGACAACCCACCCATGTCAGTTTCCCGTGGAATTGGTAGAGCGATTGGTTCTCGCCATGACTGACAAAGGAGGTTTGGTTCTCGATCCTTTCATGGGCGTCGGAAGCAGTGCGATTGCCGCTTTGAAGAACGGGCGCAGGGCAGCCGGTGCAGAGATCATGAGGAAATACTACGACATCGCTGTTAGCAGAATCAATCGGCTTTGGTCCGGGACGCTTAGGACACGCCCGATGCACAAAGCAGTCTATAAACCCAGCGGAAGGGAAAAAGTCGTTCAGAACCCTTTCTTGAAAGGTATGCAGGAGGTTGCTGGATGAAAATTGGAGCAATGCATTCTCACCTCAATGGACATGAGTGGCTTCTCGTGCATGAGAAGAAAATATGGCAAGAAATCGTACAGACCATAGAGAGCATCGACGCCGGTAAATACAAGACAAAAGTCAGCAAAGAAAAAACAATGCGCGGCAAAATGCTTTATGCTCCAACCGAATTGAACAAGGCGTTTGCGAAAAAACTGAAGCCCGCCGATTGGAGCGAAAGTCGTACCAGTTATTGGGTTACAGACGATTATAATCTAATTCGTCAGACAATAAACATGCCCGCGACCACGCAGAAGAAGGAGATCGAGGCGGCGGGGCGGAAACCTATTTTCTCCTACAACCAGACCGATTTTGTAAAGCGTCGCGTGGCGATTGAAGTGCAGTTCGGCAAGTACAGTTTCATCGCTTATGACCTGTTCGTAAAGCACTTGGCGTTCTATGTGGGCAACACTATTGATGTTGGTGTTGAGATTCTTCCCATGAAGAAGATGCAGGCAAAGATGTCTTCCGGGCCTGGTTATTACGAGGGTGCACTTTACGATGTGGCTCGACAAGGACGGGGGGTTCCTGCCGTTCCACTTGTGTTGGTCGGGGTGCTTCCCTGACGGCGTGCGGTATTTCCTCGACGAGATGAAGGGCAAACAGCCTGTTACCAAGACCATGCTGGTGCAGGTCAAGAGCGGAAAGGTCGGCAGCAAGGACATTCGCGATTTCGTAGGGACGCTTTCGCGCGAGAATGCGGAAATGGGCGTCTTCATCACGTTGGCCGACCCGACCGGGCCTATGAAGGCCGAAGCAGCAACGGCAGGGACATATACCTCGCCGTGGGACAATAAGACATATCCAAAAGTGCAGATTCTGACCGTCGAAGAATTGCTGGCGGACCCGTACCGGCCTAATCCTCGCTGCCTTGCGATTCCCGGCGGCGCGACGCAGCACACGCTCCCCGCCCCGGCGAAACATAAGGCCAAACGGACCAGGCAGAACAAGATGTTCCCGGAAGAAGCCTAATCGTAATTCCGTAATTCCGGCGGGCGCCACCCAACGCCCATCCTATTTCAGAAACGCCTTTTCGACTTTCGTCAAGGCGGCGACGGTGTCGGCGATTTCCTTATCCGTCCAGTTTTCGTGGATGGAGATGAGGAAATTTCGCGCCAGGACGGCTTCGCAGTTCGGGAGGTTCGGCGGCTCGTATGGGGCGGTCCACGGGTAGCCGCTGGACCCGTAGGTGTTCCGGCTGCGGAACCAGATGTGCTCGGCGGGAATGTGGCGATACGAAACGCCGACCGGGATGCCCTCTGCCTTGACGGCCTCGGCGAAGGCGTCCTTATCGACGGTGAGTTTGTCCGTATCGAGCGTCATTCGCGTGTGCCAGTAACTCGCCTGCGCGTCGGGAATGATTTTCCCCAACGCGACGGTCTGGAGCGATTTTATCCCGTCGGCGACGGCGGCTGCCACTGCTTGGCGGCGTTCGATAATCCACGGTAGTTTTTTCAGTTGTACCCGCCCGATAGCGGCTGACAGTTCGTCGCTGTTGAGGTTCAGTCCGAGGCGGACGTTGTTCGGTTCATCCGTTCTGAAAGGTTTTCCCCGATCCATAAACCGCCTTGCCTTCCAGAATAAATCTTCGTTTTGTGTGAAGAATATGCCGCCCTGTCCGCCGCTGGCGTAGTGCTTTCCGAACATTGTGCTGAAAGCGGCGATGTCGCCGTGGGTTCCGACTGGCCGACCGTGATAGACGGCTCCGTGCGCCTGTGCGGCGTCCTCGACAACAGCCAGACCTTTTTCGCGGGCCAATTCCAGTATCGGGTCCATATCCACCGGTTCGCCGAATATCGGGGCGACCACGATCGCCCGCGTTCGGTCGGTAACGGCGGCTGCGACCTGTTCGGCTCCGACGTTGAAGGAGAACCCGTTCGTGTCGGCGGGAACGGGGATACAGTTCATCATCACTATAGGCATGACTCCGCCGGGGTCGGTTATCGGCGGACAGACGATTTCGCTTCCCGGTTCCAGTTCCAAAGCCGCTATCGCCGCAAGAAGCGCCGACGTGCCGGAGTTAACGCCCTTGGCGAACCCGCCGCCGAGACGCTCGGCGAACTCTTTCTCATAGGCCTGCTCTCTCGGCCCGGCGTAACCGAAGGCCTGACCTGTGGTAATGGCCTCGTCGAAGACTTCAACAGCGGCGGCCTTTTCTTCGTCGCCGAACAATCGTCGCGGCGGAAATGGTTTCCCCCGCACCGCCTTACCACCGTCAATCGCCAATTTCTCGTCAGACTTCACCATCGTCAACTCCATTCCTGTTTAGCCGTCGCCGGTACGGCGACGAAATAGTCTTCGGACAAGTTCCTCTTCGCCGGAGCGGTTTCCTTCTATCAGATGCCCGATGAATTGCAAGGCATATCCGCCGACAAAAAGTCCGGCAGCGAGTGGCCAGTATTTCATCACAGCCGCTACCGGCGCAGCGATAAAAGCGGCAGGGATGCCGACCATGTGCAACGCGAAACTCGTCCGGTTGCGATGACGCGAAAGCCAGTTTGTGGACCATTTACGAAGCATAATCAGCAATCACATTACCGGCGGCGCGCCCCAGGTGATGGTATAAATCGTATTGAGCAGTACGCCGATGAAGAAATCCAGCGCCAGGATAGCCATGCAGGATTCGACGAAACTCTCGGTGCACGCTCTTCCGACCCCTGCCGCTCCGGGCCGGCAGCGAAAACCACGCCAACAGCATATCAGACTAATCACACCGGCAAAGAACAGGCTCTTGATAAGTCCGGTAACAATGTCGAACATTTCCACCGACCGGGCGGCGTGCTCCCAGAACTCGGCGGCATTGATACCGTAGATTCCGACGCCGATGAGATATCCGCCGAGGATGCCCGTCAGGTCCGCGTAGAGCACGAGTATCGGCATCAGCAGGACGCAGGCGAGGAACCTCGGTACCACCAGTACGCGGAGCGGGTCGGCTCCCATCGCCCGAAGCGCGTCGATCTGGTCGGTAACTCGCATGGTTCCCAGTTCGGCAGCCAGTCCGCCGCCGACCCTGCCGGCCAGCATAATCGCCGCCAATACCGGGCCTAACTCGCGCACTACCGAAAGGTTGACGATTGCGCCGAGTTTCGCCTCCAGACCGACTGCCTGGAATTGCAACACCGATTGAGCGGCAAGGACCATCCCGACAAACGCGCCGGTGAACATCACCACCGGAACGCTCCGGGTGCCGACCTCGTACATCTGCCGAAGCGTCAGGCGAATGTTGCGCCTGCCCAGACCCGCCGACAGTATCCACTCGAAGATTCGCCCGCTGAATCGGCAGAAATCCCCGAATGCCGACACCGACGAAAGACTCCGCGAACCCAATTGTGCGAAAACATTCACGGTTCGATTCTCCCGATACTACCGGGATAAAATCTCTTGCGCTTGGTAACGACCAATTCCGTCCGCGTTTTCTGCCGAACGGCGGTGTAGCCGAGAGCGTTTTCGAGCCTGTACCGGGCGGGGTGACCAAGATGCCGACGAAGCGCCGTTGTCAGGCTGACCTCGCACGGGCCGAATCGCCGACGGTACCCGGCAAGGACCATATCGCGGCAGGCCCACAACATCGGCGGAATACACACCTGCCTGCGTTCGACATCGATAAAGAATCGCTTCTCGTCCAAGACCAGGCGGTTGAACGCCGCGTCGAGCCTGCCGGAAAAATCCTGTTCGGTGAACGGCTTTCTCGGTAGAGGAGCCTAATCGACCCATGCGCCGGGCGCGCAGGCGGCCAAGCGGAAATCCCCGCTCCGCCTGGCTGCATCCTGGAGGATCGAGTCGATTTTTTCGAGCGACATATCACACCCGTCAAGGAGGAATACCTTTTCGCGCGCCCGTGGCTGACATCGAGCCGGGGGCAAACCCGCCAAATCCGCCAACTTCATCGACCATGCCGCACGCGCGTTATACCAGTAGGCCCAACGAGACTCGTCCGTCGGATACATCTCCGGCGTGGCCGTCGGACCGGATATGGCCATCTTCTTCAATTGCGAATCCAACCGGTCGCGCACACTTGCTAAACCGTCCGGGATAAGCCGCCCCTTCTTATCAACGGCCTTGGAAAGAACGGCTGACAGGTCGGAAACGCTCGAAGAGACCTCCACGCCGGTCAGGTCGAGACGAACCTCCGCAACGTCGGATTCAACGGCACAACCAGCCAGGAATAACACAAGCAGAAAGGTGCTCCCGATTCTCAACGAGAAACAATTCATAGCAAGGATTGTAATCATCCGCCCGGAGAAACAACAATGATTATCTTCGACTTTCGGCTCGGTCGGTTTGCGGGCCTTGATTCAGGCGGCTTCATCCTTACAATACCTCCGGCGTCAGCAGACAAAACGGAAGAGAGATATGAGCGAACTACACAGAACGGTACTGTACGACCGGCACGTCGCCGGTGGTGGAAAAATAGTCGATTTCGCCGGATGGGAGATGCCGCTGCAATACGCCGGCGGGATCGTGTCTGAACACCTCGCCACGCGCAAAGGCGCAGGCCTGTTCGATGTCTCGCACATGGGGCGATTCGTCTTCGGCGGCTCCGGCGCGACGCGGTTCCTCCAGCACGTCCTGACCAACAACGCCGAGGCCCTGGAGGCCGGGCAAGCGCAGTACACAATGATTCCCAATCCCGGCGGCGGGGCTGTCGATGACGCATACCTGTACCGCTTCGTCGAAGATGAATACGTCCTCGTCGTCAATGCCGCAAACCGCCAAAAGGACTGGGACCATTTCGCCGAACACCTCGCCGAATTCGACGACGTGGAAATGTCCGATAAGTCCGAAGAACTGGCGATGATCTCGCTCCAGGGCCCGCTGGCCGGCAAGATACTTACCGGCGTTATTGATTCGGGGGCGCTGCCCGAACCGATGCGGAACGAACTGGGAGCCGTCGTAATCAACGGCATCGAAGTCCGTCTGGCGAGAACCGGATACACAGGCGAACCGATCTGCTTCGAACTGTTCGTCGAGAGCGCATCGGCCCCGGCGATATGGGATATGCTGATCGAGCGCGGCGCAGAACCCGTCGGCCTCGGTGCGCGCGATACGTTGCGGCTGGAGGCGGCTATGCCGCTTTACGGGCACGAACTGGGGCTTGACCCGGACGGAAAAGAAATACCCGTTTTCTCTTGTCCCCTGGCGAAATTCGCCGTGAGTTTCTCGCCGCTGAAGGGTGATTTTATCGGTAAAGACGCCCTGGCGAAGCAGCACGAAGCCTTCAAGAAAATCCTGGCAGAAGATTATTCGCTGATAGCGGACCTGCCCCGTCGGATCGTGCCCGTAGCGGTGGCTGGTAAGGGCGTCGCCCGTCCGCCGGCAGGGGCGTTCGTCGGCGAAAAGCAGGTCGGATTCGTTACCAGCGGCACGGTGGTTCCGTACTGGCAGGCAGAGGGCGAAGGTCTGTCGAGCAGAATAACCGACGAAAAAGCGATGCGGTCTGTCTGCCTGGCCATGCTGGACAGCGACCTGCGCGAGGGCGACCCAATCGAGATCGAAATCCGCGGTAAGAGGACCGAAGCCGTTATCGTCCCGTTCCACTTGCGAAGCGAGGCTCCGCCGTTTGCCAGACCAATCCTGCACGACCACGCACTTATCAGCCACAAAGGCCAACCGCTAAAGGACGGAGCGAAAAAGGCGCGCGAACTGCTCGAAAAAACGCTCGAAAACACCATCTGGCGACAAACCGAGTGCATAAATCTTATCCCGTCAGAGCAGACGCTCTCGCCAATGGCCCGAATGCTCTCGATTATGGACCCCGCCTTCCGCTACGCCGAGCACAAGCCGCTCAAGGCATTCTACGAAGCGGACGTCTTCTACTATCAGGCAACGGATTTCATCGAGCAGGTCGAATTTCTTCTGGAAGACGAACTTCGGAAATTCCTTGGCTTCACCGAGGTCGAGACCCGCGCCGTCAGCGGGCAGATGGCGAACGCCATCGTCTTCAGCGCGATGGTCGATTACATCAACCGCGCCGACAGAAAGGTCCAGCCCCGACGCCTCGGCTGCGTGATGAACAATCACATCATCAAGGGCGGGCACCTCAGTTCCCAGCCGATGGGCGCGATGCGGGATTTCGTCGCACACGACCCACGGACGGAAAAACCGGCGATTGTCAACTTCCCCGTCCTGCCCGAAAACCCGTACAAAATCGACGTACCAGCCTGCAGGGAACTGCTGGGGCGATACAGGCCAGAACTTATCATCTTCGGTAAGAGCGTCGTCCTGCACCCCGAACCGGTCGCGGAGATTCGGGCGTTCGTGGACTCTCTTGGTATCGATACAGTCATCATGTACGACATGGCCCACGTGCTCGGACTTATCGGCCCGCACTTCCAGGAACCTTTTGCCGACGAGGCGGACATCGTTACCGGCTCGACGCATAAGACATTTTTCGGTACGCAACGGGGAATCGTCGCGTCGAACTACGCCGAGGCCGATGAGCGTTACAATCTCACCGAGGCGATTCGTCGTCGAACGTTCCCCGGCTCGGTCAGCAATCACCACCTCGGAACGTTGGTAGGCCTGCTGATGGCTGCCTACGAGATGAACCATTTTAAGGATGAGTATCAGCGAAAGGTTATCGCCAACGCCAAGGCCTTCGCCGCTGCGCTGAAACGCTGCGGTATGGACGTTGCCGGCGACGCGGACGTCGGATATACGCAGACGCACCAGGTAATCGTCCACGTCGGTTACAGCCGGGGGGTGGAGATGGCTGGAAAACTCGAGGACAACAATATAATCGTCAACTACCAGGCCGCTCCGAATGAAGAAGGCTTCACCGCAGCTGGGGCGATTCGCCTGGGCGTCTCCGAGATGACCAGGTTCGGCATGGGCGAGGGCGATTTTGAAACGGTTGCACAACTCATCGCCGATGTGGTAAATAATGACAAGTCGGTCAAGGCTGAGGTGAAATCGTTCAGGGACGGATTCACCGACTTGAAGTTCTGCTTCGCCGGCGAAGAGTTTGACGGAATTATGGAAAAACTGCACGCGCTTATATAGAAGAGGCCACAGAGGCACAGAGAACACAGAGAAAGGATTTAATTAAAAAATTTCTTTCTCTGTTTTGTTCCTTTCATTTTTCATACCTCTGCGTCCTCTGTGTCTCTGTGGCATTAGTTTTGGAAAAGGAGTAAATGATGGTTCCTGCTGAATTGCGATACACCAAGAGTCACGAATGGGCAAAAATGGATGGTGGGAGGGTAACGGTTGGTATAACCGCCTTCGCCGCTGAACAACTTGGCGACGTTGTATTTCTTGAATTACCGGCCGTTGGCGAGTCCGTCGAGGCTGAAACGCCCTTCGGCGTGGTCGAGTCGGTCAAAGCAGCGGTCGATCTGAACTGCCCCGTCAGCGGCGAAGTGATTGAAGTTAACGAAGACCTCACCGCCAATCTGGAACTGCTTGGCAAAGACTCCTACAGTTCAGCCTGGATGATAAAGATAAAAACCGCCGACGACGCCGATTTCCAAAACCTGATGTCGGCTGAAGAATACGAAAAATTCCTCGAAGAAGAAGGTTCGCATTAACAATTGCCGATTTTCAATTTCCAATTGGAAGAATATTCGGACGCCATTGTGATCGATTGGAACTTGGCAATGAAGTACGGTGTCTTGGAACTCCGGTCCTGATTTTCTTATTCCGGCAAGGAAAGCGACAGATTTGTGGCCTCGCGATATGAGATCAACTGCCTGTCGCACGTGTTCTGCCAAGCCGATTCCCCATGCGATCGTTCGCTGATGGCTTTAGCGGTAACGTTACGAAATACACTTGCTACGCAATTGAGGACATCTTTCTCGGTATCCGTTAGAGGGCACTCGACCTGGTCTGCATTCGTGCCTGGAAGTATTACGAGACCGGTGTTCCCATTGTAGTATTCTTTTTCTTCGACAGAAATTAATTCATCTTTCTCCAACCGAGCTCGTAATTGGTCGTAGTCTGCGGGAACCGGTCCGTACTGAATACGTCGATATGCGGAACCGGTCAAAGATGCCGACGATACTTTGTAGGCCAGAAAATCTGCATAGAAAAGCAGCTTGTTGAGCTTGGTTTGGGCAATCTCGTTGAGGCTCCTGCAAAAGAAAACGACCACGGCGGCATATCGTTTGAGGTCGAACCGACGAAATCCCGTTCGGTCGGTCATCTCGCTTGGCATAGACGTCCATTCGCCCAAGTCAATCTTGGCAAGCCAGTCGTCTGGGTCTGGGCCACCCAACGCCAAAGCCCTTTCGACTCTTTCCCTCTGCCATTTTGTGAGAAAATCACCTTTGCGGTCCAACAGACCCCGGACAAAATCTGTATCCTCACAAGCTCGGATCATATTATCGTGGGCCTGATCCTGGAGTTTGCCCCTTTCGTAGCGATTAATGGTGGCCTCACTCATCCCAAGCAATGCAGCAAAAGATTTCTGGCTGAGAGCATACCCCTTGCGAATTTCCCTGATCTTCGCGGGAGAGAGAAGGCCCTCCTGGCTGCGGTAGGTCGCGTTCACTTCATCCAAAATCTTCTGATCGCATTCCTCGTCTGATAGCGCTTCCCCACATCCCGCGCAGACTTCTACCTCTACCGAGACGGCGATACTCTTTCCGCGAACGGTATAGGTTTCCCGCCGGTTTTCAACGCGGACTTGGCGGTAATCTTCACAGCTTGGACAGTATCTCTCTTCGCTCATTTCCGACCTCCCCTCAAGGGGTATCGCATTGGGTATTCTGCCGGGTGGAACGACCAGACCATTGCATGATAGACATTGCGCCTTTTCTGATCTCTGGCTACCCGCAGCTTGATATAAACCTCGGTTCCCTCGACATCCTTGCCGAACTCCCAAACTTCTTTCCGGCAATCTGTGTCATCAGGTTTTGGTCCTGCTACGTAGTCTTCGGGTGTCAATCCGAGGATGATCTCTTTTCGTTCGTCAAAGGAGAGTCCCAAGTCCAAGAGTCCTTGGGTGTTCTTCTGGCGATGCTTGATGTAGAAGTAATCTAACATCGTGGCCCCTTTGAAGGTATCGAGAAAATCCACGACATCCTGTCTGGTTGCCATCTACCTGCTCCGTCATCGGCAGAAACGCTATCATATAATAGTATTTCTGCAAGAAAAAAACAACCTTTTTCCCCCACCGGTCACTACTACTCGCCGTAACTTACTTCAAATCACAGGGTTAGCAACTGCAACAAAATAAAAAATTTCCTCGTAGCACCCAGTAAATGGTGAGACTTCATCTCAACCTACCCGCTTCGGGTCAATTGGGCGAATTAATTGGCTTGGCGAACTTTTGCTGCATCTGCCGCTCCCAATCGGATTCTGTCGCTTTTAAGAAGTCTGAAAATAAAGGAAACTCGGCCTTGCTCTTCTCATATTCGGCAACGATACTTTCCTGAATGCGACGTTTCATCTTGACGCAATCAAATGTCTTCATTTTCGTCGCCATACACGCGAATCTTGCGCATTACGTTCTCCCTGTTCATGTGCTACAGGTATATTGGGGACAAGTCAATCCGTCCGGTGTTGTTCCGCTTGATTCTTGATTTGTCCGGTAAATCCTGATATGTAGTGCTGCTTCGAGACTGCAACAGGACGTGCATGAGGAATAGTTGAAAAATGCCATTTATCGCCAATACCGATAAGCAGCGGGAGCAGATGCTCAACGAGTTGGGCATGAGCGCCGAGGACCTTTTCGCCGATATACCCGCCGATTTGCGATGCAAACCGCTGCAAATAGGCAGGGGTTTGAGCGAGCAGGAGGTCCGTCGGCACATGGCGGCGTTGTCGGATAAGAACGCGTCGGGGCTTATCAGTTTCCTCGGCGGGGGTTTCTATGACCATTTCGTACCGGCTGCCGTCGAAGCGTTGGCCTCCCGAAGCGAGTTTTACACCGCATACACGCCCTACCAGCCCGAAGCCTCGCAGGGAACGCTCCAGGCGATTTACGAATATCAATCCGCAATCTGCCGGCTGACGGA
>JAUVIQ010000158.1 GCA_030592655.1 Planctomycetales bacterium
AAGCGGCTGCTGGGTTCCGCCGTGCGTAGCCGCCGGCGCTATGCCATTGATCGTGAAATTCTCTTGCGTGTGATGACCATCAACCTGATGGTCATCTTGTGTCTAATAATCTGTTTTCAACAGAGCAGGACGCTAACCTATTTTTGCCTCTTCTCCCTATCATTCCAATCAGTATCAGCGTCAATCGGCAGTTTGTCAATCGCAAAGTAGGTTAGCGCCCCCTATTTCCCCTATTTTCCGCGTTCAAGACAATTCGATCCGGTAACGGTACTGATCGGCCCGGCGCCAGTCTTCGGCGTCTGCTTCGCCGTAGCGGGTCATGAACAGGACCACCTCGCCGGTGTCGCGGCCCTGGTAATAACAGAAATTGGATAGTTGTGTCCGCCGGCTGTCAGCGCCTTGCCGCTGATCGATGATGGTAATCGTCTCACGCTTAATCGCGAAAGGCTCTTCAGACAGTTCCGCGATTACCAGTGGACTTCGGGGCCAGTTGCCCTTGGGGCGTTCACCGCTGATGCAGAGATTACCTATCCAGTAGAGTTTATCGTTCCCGATCGAACGGAAAACCGCCGAACCGGTAGCCGACGACTCGATCGGTTCACCTTCGGTGCAGGGCAACGGCTTCGGCTGCGACCACGTTTCGCCGTCGTCTTCGGAAAAGGCAAGCCACTTATACCCAGGCCGGTCCGGAATCCCATCATTGCTGCCACGACAGATCATGGCGATGCGCCCGTCGGTCAGTTCCACAATCGTCGGCTCGCAAAGCCCGCGAGAGGTTTTTTCCAGGTCGCACGCAACCAGGCCTCCCGGCCGCCACCGAAGCGAACCGTCCGGCTGATATTCACCGATAATCATCATCGCCTGGTAGGCCCGGCCCCAGCAGCCCTTACGCTGAATGAAATCGCCGTTCTCATCGATCATCGCCTTCTGGGCGGGAACCAGAATTCGTCCCCTCGATGTCTTAATCGGGAAGCAAAAACTGATCGCGACGCCCTCCTCAAAACCCAGCTTAGTCACGAGTGGTTCATTCCAGGTGTTGCCCCGGTAGTCGTAAGTGCTGATCAGAATCTCCCAGACAATGTCCGTGGTATTTTCATCACCGGGATAGAACGCCCGGTCGATAATTGACGTAAGCACTCTTGTGTCGCCGTCAAAAAAGGGCGCTGTCCCGGCATAGCGGATGCGACCGCCTTCAACCTGCCCGCCCTTTTTGTAACGCAGAACCGGCTCGCTCCAGGTCAGCCCGTTGTCGTAACTGATCATCTCCATGTAATCGTCGAAGGCGTCGGAATGATCCTCGTAGCAATAGCGGTACATCAGTATCGGCTCGCGGGCGCTGATGTACGTGGCGAATCCGGGAAACACCCCCCGTCCTTCAGGGGACGGGATAAAAACCTCTTTGCTCAAGACCTTCATGATATTCCCCTTTCATCGGCGGTTCGATACCGACTGCGATTATTCCAGCCCGAGCATCCGGATGGCATTGCCCCTGGCGATTTTTTGGAAGACTTCTTCGCTGATCTTCTTGCCGACGCGCAACTCGATCAGGAAATCAACCAGCGGCGTGGGCATGTCGGACGTACAGATGTCGGTCCCAAAGAGGAGCCGATCCTGGAATTCGTTAATGAATTTAACGGCGTAACCCGGATCCCGCGCCAAGGCGTTGTATCCGCTGGTGGCTGATAGGTCTCCGTAGAGGTTCGGATACTGCCGCAGCAGTTTCGGAACGACCCCTTCGTCCTTGATCGGGTACTTCGGGTACTCGTATCGGTCGGCGGGTTTTTCCAATTGACCTATCTCGGCCCAGAAGGCCGGTCCGTGTCCGAAGATGATAAGTTTCGGAAATCTCCGCAGAGAGCGTTCAAGTTGCGGCAGGCCGACGTCGTCGTACAGGCCATAGGTTCCGCCGATCTGGGCGGCGATGTCAAATGTCAGCGGAAAGCCCACATCCTCGACGTGCTTGAAGAGGTTCTGGACCATCGGGTCAAGAAATGGCAGATTCGGCATAACCTCACCGATGCCTTTGCAACCACGGTCGCGATAATACCGCAGAATATCCCCCAACGGGGCATCGGCGGAATTGGTCATGGCGCGCGGGTCGATATTGCAGAAAGGAATGAACCTTCCGTTTGCATTCTCGGCTATTTCGAGGATGTCTTCATTCGACTGTGGAAGATACACTTCAGGACTGACCAACGGCAGCAGGACTGCACGTTCAATTCCGATTTTATCATAACGCTCCAGCAGTTGATCGGGCGTGGGAAAGGCCTGTCCAAAGACTTGAGGCGGTTCGGCCTTCCTGTATGCGTGTCCGTGGATGTCAATGAACATTTCCGGTTCCTTTTGCGGTACTTAAAAAACCGTCCCTGTTTATCCTTTGATTCCGCCGATTCTGACGCCACGGATGAAGTACTTCTGTCCTATGACAAAAGCGACCAGGAGGGGGATTATGTGCAGGATGGAGGCAGCCATCATCAGCGTCCACTTGGTGGTAACCGCTCCGCCGTGTGTACTCTGGAATGACCGGATAAGGATCGGCAGCGTCATAATTTCCTCGGTGTACGTAACGATCAGAGGCCAGAGGTATGCCCGCCAGGAACCCATGAAGGTAAAGATTGCCAGTGTCGCCAGTGCGGGTCTGCTGAGCGGCATCATGATGCGCCAGTATATTCCCCACGTGCTTGCCCCGTCGATTCGAGCAGCCTCCTCATAGTCCTTCTCAATGGACATGAAGAACTGCCTCAGCAGGAACGTACCGTAGGCGGTGAACATTGCCGGGGCGATCAGGGCGAAATAACTGTCCGGGCCTACGGGACGCCCCATGTAGGTGTTATGGAACATGTAATAACTCTGTGAAAAGATTGCCGGGTTCGAGCCAGTCAGCCAAGCAATGGCAGCGTCCAGGTAAAGAGGCATCTTGGTGGTGAGGATGAAGACCGGGATCATGGTAACGGATCCGGGGATCATCATCGTAGCCAGATACGCCATGAAGAGTTTGTCTCGTCCGGGGAATTTCAATCGTGCGAAGGCGAACGCCGCCAGGGAAGAGGTGAACACCTGACCGAGCGTAACGCATCCGGCGACGATGATGGTGTTGATATAGGCGCGCCCGAACGAAACGGACTCGACGGCCTCAACGAAGTTCTTTCCTTCGGGGAACGACGGTGGAACCAGCCATCGCCAGAATCCGACTTTGTCCATAGAAACGGAGACGTGCTCGGGAGATATGAACGCCGTCCTCAGCATCCAAACGAACGGGAAGACCATGGTAACGGCCAATGCCGTCAAAAACACATAAGTCACAACCGTCGATAGACGGACAGGACTTCTCTGTCGCAGATGTTTTAGTGACTTATCCATAATGCACGAGTTTCTGGCTGACTCGCCAATTGAAAAGTGTCAAAGCCAGGACGATCAGGAACAGGAACCAGGCAATACTGGCGGCGTATCCCATCTTGAACCACTGGTAGGCGTTGTTATAGATGTAGTAACTTATCGTAGTGGTGGACCCTGCCGGTCCACCGTTGGTCATGATGTGGGCGGATTGGAAGCCGGCCTGGAAACCACCGATGATTCCCATCACGAAGATGAAGAAGGTCGTCGGGCTGACCATAGGCCAGGTAATCTTCCAGAACCGCTGCCAAGCGCCGGCGCCGTCCATCTTGGCGGCTTCGTACAACTCCGGCGGGACGCCCTGGAGCGCCGCCAGGTACAGTATCATGTTCATCCCCCCCATCGAACCCCACAGCCCCATCATAATCAGGGCCGGTTTAGACCAGTTTTGATCCCCAAGCCATCTCGGGTGGATATCCTTCCACGCTGCCCACTGCCAGCCCACCTTTTCGGGTAGCCAGGCCAGCACTTCATAAATGTTCCGCAGTACCTCGTTGATTACGCCGAATTCCGGGTTCAACAGCCACATCCACAGAAGCATTGTCCCTATTCCCGCCGTGATGGAGGGGAGAAAGAACAGCGCGCGGAACAGTACCATTCCCCGCAACTTCTGGTTCAGCACCACCGCCAGAAACAACGACAGGATGATGCTGACGGGGATCGCCATCATCAGGAACAAAGTGTTACCGACGTATTTCCAGAAATCGGTGTCGCGGATGAGGACGCCGAAGTTCTTCAGACCCACCCACTCAGGATCGCTCAGCAGGTCCCATTTGCACAGGCTCAGCAGAAGCGACGCCAGTACGGGAAGGGAGGTAAATATCAGAAATCCAAGCACGTTAGGCAGGATGAACAGGTATCCTGCCAGCGCGGCGCGTCTGCGCCAGGTAGCGATGGGTTTTTTATCCTTCACGGGCCTCCCTCCTCTTCCCAGAGAATATCCAGCCCCTCGTTGAATATACGGGTGAAGTTCCGGCAGGCCTGCTCGGGCGTTCGCAAGGGCGCTGTCCGACCCTGGGAGATGAGACTTATTTCGTCCACCGCGTTGCGGAAGAAACGTCCCATTTCTCTTATGTCGAAGTCCTTAGGACGACAGTGCGCCATGGTCTCGACCCAGATGTGATCGTTTGGCGGGGCGTTGGGGTTGTCGGTGGTCATTTTTTCGGCCACTGCCCGATTAACCGCCAGGGCCCTGCCGATATCCATGCTCATTTCGCTGGCTTTTTCCGAGACGAGGAACTTCGCCAGCCTCCATGCTTTTTCGGGGTGGCGCGTCTGTTTGGAGATCAGCCACCCACCACCGATGAATATGGTCGTATTCCTGACCGGGCCACGGGGAAGCGGGGCGACGTCCCACTCAAAATTCGTCTTACCCCAGAAACTCAGATAGGCCCATCGGGTGCTCATCAGCATCGCCAGACGCTCTTCCTTGAAGTAATCGCCGGTGTTCTGCTCGCCGGCGCCCTCGATCTGCGTACCGGCCCTAGGCGAAGACTTATCCACCCACAGTATCTCATAAATCCAGCGAATCGCCTCGATCGCCGCTTTGGAGTCCATCAGGCTGCGAGTCTTCTCGGCGTTGATGACTTCTCCACCGTTCTGCCAGACGTAGATGGGGTAGCGGTTATAACTGAGACTTATGGAACAGCCGTATTCGTCGGTTCGTCCGTCGCCGTCGGTATCGCGGGTCAGCACCCTGGCGGCGTGGCGAAAATCCGCCCACGTCCAGTCGCCGCTGGGATACGTCAGCCTCTGATCGGGAGGAACCCCGGCGTTGTATCTGTCGAACATCCCCTTATTGTAGATCAGCGCCACGGGTGAGCCGCTGTCCGGCAGACCGTAAAGCTCGCCTCGATACCGCATGCTCTTAACCGCAGCGGGGAAGAAATCCTCCAGGTTGAATTCCTTGTCATCTTCGACGAATTTTTCAAGCGACCGTATAGCCTTGCGCTTGGCGTAATAAGCCAGGGATTGATAGGCTGCATAGGCAACGTCGGGCGCGACATTTCCGGTAACCATTGTCAGGTATTTTCCCGGGTCGCCGGTAACCAATTTCACCTTGATGTCGGGATTTTCCGACTCGAAAATGGCTATCCGCTCGCGGTTCATCCGGTTGTAGTCGGGGTCGTCCGAATCGAACAGCACCAGCACTGTCCGCCCTCCGGAATCCTCGCTCCGGCAGGTGGAGAATGAGTACGCCATCCCCATCAGCATCACCGCTATCAGCAGCCACACAGCCACTTTCATTACTTTTTCCTCGCTATACCGCTCAGTCCCGAACGCTTGCCGTGCCGGGACACGGCAGTCTAGTTTCCGCGATTGGGTGTGTAAAGGGTTTCTTCTGTTGTATTAACAGAGCAACGCGAATTGTCTTGTTAATCGCTTTACCCGTCGAATTTGTCCCTTGTCATTGTCGTCGTCGGCGCGTATGTTCTGGTGGAGGTTATTGGGACTTTCGGCGAACCTGCCTTCCGGCAGGCAGGTAAGGGGCTTGATTCGACATGAACGTACTGATTACAGGCGGGGCGGGTTTCATCGGTTCGCACCTGGCTGAAGCGATGATGAGCGCAGGCCACGGCGTTACCGTCGTCGATGACCTATCGACAGGCGCTTTCGAGAACCTGCGCGACCTGAACGGACGCGAAGGTTTCCGGTTCGTCCGCGAGTCCGTCCGCAACGACGCCACAATGGCTGTGCTGATCGACCGATGCGACGTGATATTTCACCTCGCCGCCGCCGTCGGCGTCCAACTTATCGTCGAGAAACCCGTTCACACAATTGAGACGAACATCCACGGCTCGGAGGTCGTCCTGAACCTCGCCAACAAATTCGGGCGGAAAATCTTCGTCGCCAGCACCTCCGAAGTCTATGGAAAGAGCGACAAGGTCCCCTTCAACGAGGACGACGAATCGGTGCTGGGTCCGACGCGGTTCACGCGATGGTCCTATGCGTGCAGCAAGATGGTCGATGAGTTCCTCGCCCTGGCCTATCACGACCAGTACGGCCTGGAGACGGTTGTAGGCCGACTTTTTAACACCATAGGCCCGCGACAGACGGGCGCTTACGGCATGGTCGTGCCGAGGTTCGTCCGTGCGGCCCTGCGGGGCGAACCGCTGGAGGTCTATGGTACGGGCGAGCAGAGCCGATGCTTCACGAACGTCGCCGACGTCGTCGGCGCACTGATAAAACTGATGAACTGCCCCGAAGCCGTCGGGCGGGTCGTCAATATCGGCTCGACCGAGTTGATTACCATCACCGAACTGGCTGAAAAAGTCATCGAAATGACAGGTTCCGCCAGCGAAATCCGAAGCCTGACCTACGAACAGGCCTACGGCAGGCCCTTTGACGACATGCTCACCCGTAAGCCGGACCTCGGCAGGATAAATCGCCTGATAGGTTACGAACCCCGATATTCGCTGGATGAAACGCTCCGGCAGATAATCGAGTACGAGTCCGCCCGCCAGGAGTGAGAGCGCCCGAGGAGGAGTTCTTGAAATCAGGGGGGTCGAGTTGTCATAATATCGCGTCGTCTGAACGTTATATGCAGGATAGCGAACGTATGAAGTGCTACATAGGAATAGACATCGGTGCGATAAGTATCACAGCGGCTGTAATGGCCGATGATGCCGATGGTCTGGTTTTTCCGGACGGGCAATTCACATCCGCCCGAGGCGGCAACGGCGCCGACCTGTGGCTCAGCGAATATCGCCGGACGCGGGTCAGGCCTATCGAGGCAGCCACTGAGATACTGGAGCGGATTATCGCCGTCGTCGGGTCCGACGGCGTCGCGGGTCTGTGCCTTACCGGTTCTGCCGCCCGACTGGTAGCCGAAAAACTCGCAGCCGAGACCGTCAACGAATTCAAAGCCATTTCACTGGGCTTATCGGAAATGGGCGTTCAGGCGCGCACAGTCTTCGAAATGGGCGGACAAACCAGCAAATACCTCCTGCTGGACAGTTCCGACGGCGGCTATTCCATCGCCGATTACGCCACGAACGGCGATTGTGCAGCCGGTACCGGCGCGTTCATCGACCAGCAGGCGGGTCGGCTTCAGTTCGCC
>JAUVIQ010000210.1 GCA_030592655.1 Planctomycetales bacterium
CGGCTGCTACTACGGGAAGGTATTCCAGTTCCTGTTCGCGCATCCGCGTAACGGCTTCATCGAGCGGCGTCTGGACCGTTACGGTATCCGGAACAGGCCTCATCAGGTCGAACGCCAGGAGCCAGTCCGTCAGACCTTCGGCGACGAATGTCCTCTTGAGTTCGTCGATGGTGATGATTCCTGTGAGTTTTCCGTCGGCGTCGGTTACGGGATAAGACATTGCGTCCGTTTCGGCGATGGTGCGGAGGATATTTGTCAGCGTGGTATTCTCCGTGAATGACGGCAGTTCGCGGTCCAACATATCGCCGGCATTGTAGGAAAGCATGAGGTCTTCTTCGGTAACATTCAATCCGACCTCGCCGGCCTTTTTGACGGCGAATTTCACGCACGGCGGTCCGATGATCTCGGCGATGAACGTCGCAGCGGCGATGATGGCGATAACTATCGGCCCGATGGTGTCGGGGAACTTTTTATCGGCGATCAGCGACAGACCAACCGCCACACCGGCCTGGCTGAACAGGCATATTCCGAGGTATTTACGGATCACCGGGGCTGCATTGGTCCATCGTGCGCCGAGGTAAGCGCCGATTATTTTACCCGAACCCATCCCGACGAGGTAAGGCGCGACGAGTATCCACATCCAGGGTTGCATGTTTTGTATGTGCAGGCGAGCGCCGACGATAACGAAAAAGAGCACGTAGATTGGCGGAGTAAAACGCTCGACGAGGTTGAATGTTTCCCGGCTTCGACGCGGTGCGAGGTTGGCCAGGGTTACGCCCAGCGCCATCGCCGCCAGTATCATGGAGACCTCCATCGCCCTCGTCAGCCCGATTACCAACGCCATCGCGCCGATGATGAACGCCAGCGACTTATCGCGATCCCGCAGACGACGGAGGACGAAGTTCAGTATGAATCCGACGGCGACACCAAGTACAGCCGCTCCGAAAAGTTCATATCCGGCATGTCCCAATGCCTCTAAAATCCCGCCCGAACCGCTGTGGAGAATCGTTCCGGCAATACTGGCGGCAATGCTGAACATTATCAGCGCAAGCGCGTCGTCAAGGGCTATGACGGCGAAGATCGCCGTTGTGAGCACGCCTCTGGTCTTGAGTTCCCACAGCACGCTGGTCGTAGCCGCCGGCGCTGTCGCCGACGCTATCGAACCGAACACGATACCCATCGCAATCGACTTGGCCGGCCCCATACCCCAAAGCATGCCCACGCCGCTGATAAGAATGCTGACGGTCAGGAATGCCCCTATCCCCTCGGCGAAGAGGATGGCCAGGAATTGCCGACCATACTTCTTGAAAACGTCCCGGTGCAACTCGCCGCCGATCATGAACCCGATTATACCGAGCGCGAAAAAACAGAAAGGTTCGAGACTGACGATGACATCCTTGTCGATAAATCTCAGCCCGGACTGCCCGACGGCTATTCCGATTGCGATGTAGCCGACGACCTGGGGGATGTGAAGTTTCTGGAATATCTTCGCGCCGATTGTACCGAAAAGGATTGCAAGACCGATGACAAGAAGCGTCGGAAGAGGCGCCTGGGCGAGCAAGGCTGAAATGGCATGAGTCATACCTTACCTTCGGTGAGTATGCGATAGACCTCGGCGGGGTCGTCCGCCTCGGTGATCGCCTTACGGACGTCGTCTTGTTTAAGTACGTTGGCTACCTTGGCGAGGAGTCGTATGTATATTTCATGCTTACCCTGCGGAGCGGCAATCAGTACGATGATGTGTACGGGTTGATTGTCGAGGCTTTCGTAGTCGGCGATTCCCGCCCGGCTGACACCGACGACCATGACGGCATCGGACAGACCTGCAAGGCGAACGTGAGGGATTCCAAGCCCCTGGCCTATGCCGGTGCTCATCATCTTCTCGCGATCCCAGACCGCCTGACGAAGCGTTTCTTTACCGACGCTCTTGCTGAAATCATCCGCAGTAGATACCAGTTCGTCCAGAGCGCCGGCCTTCGTCGTTCCCGTCAAAAGCACGACATGCTCTAACGTCAGGTAATCCGAAATTTCCATTTTTAACTCCCTCAGCCCTGAAGATACTCAAGCCCCTTATTATGCACCTGCCTGGGAGTTATTGTCCAGTACATAAAAACTGAAAAGAGAATGTTGAATAATGGAGCAGAGTAGGTTGGGACGGAGCAAAGCGAAGTCCCACCTTCAATCTCGAAAAAGGTGGGCCTCCGCTTCGCTCCGGCCCAGCCTACCACTCTACCCGGCTTCGACGTGAACACACGTTTCCTGAGTCCAAAACTCCAGGACATCTACCAGTTCACCCTCTATGGGAAGTCGCGTACCCCATTCCCTCCAAAACGTCACTCGTGTTACCTGCCCATCTTTAATGCCAAATATAAAGTGCACCGTGGCGTACACCGGGTGGTAATACAGATGTACCTTATCAGAATCGCATCGGCTCAAAATCTTGCTTTCGTCCGACGTGATAACAATATCGGGTTTACCCATTATGGTCTCTGCTTGAATCTGCGTCATGCCCTTTTTAACAAGAAGAGTGTTCTCAAAGAAGCGTTGTGTTTTTACGTCGGTAGAATTATTTTTGTTACAGTGCGAGTTTGTTGGGCTACATGCTACGTGAAACAGACCTGTGCTAACGACAAGAACAGCAGCAACGGAGAGATGATTAACCAGTTTCATTTTAATACCCCTTCTTCTTGGGGAACACGGGAACGTTTTTCCCATGCTTTCCGTTCAGAACTTCCTGATCACGCCTATCACCACGCCTTGAATGCTGACGTTGTCGGCGTAGATGGGAGAGAAATCCGGATTGGCTGGCTGGAGGCGGATACTGTCGGCTTCGCGATAGAATTTTTTCAGTGTGGCTTCGCCGTTGTCCAGCAGGGCGACGACAGTTTCGCCGTCGGATGCTTCACGGGTTTTCCGGCAGATAACGTAGTCGCCGTCGCGTATCTGTTCGTCGATCATGCTCAGTCCTGTTACGCGCAGGCAGAAGGTTTCGCCGGTATTGGCGAACATTTCTTCCAGGTCGATGGATTCGTTTTGCTCCACCGCCTCGATAGGTTCACCGGCGGCGATTTGCCCCGCCAGCGGAAAACGGGTGGGGCGGGCCTCGTCGGGAAAAGCCACGTCGTCAGACAGTTGCAAAGAGCGAGCGCTGTGTTTGGGACCCCGAAAGAGCAGACCCTTTTTTTCGAGCGCCCCGATGTGCTCGAAGACGGTTACTCTGCTTACGTGCAGATGGTTTCCAATCTCCTGCATCGTGGGGGAATAGCCGTGTTTGACGCGATAATCGCGCACATACAAGAGAACTTCCATCTGGCGAGGCGTAACTGTCTGCATGCTTGGTCTCCTGACTCTCGGTTTTGGCGACAACGACCGGCTGTAATTCCGGCATCGTCGGAAGGGGGTCGGTGCTCGGGGGATAAGGATAAACGTACTGACCCCCAGGCCCGAATTGACAGATTGGTAATTCCATTCCCATTCTCAAATCCTTATTTCAGTGTCAGACTCTATCCTAACATCGTACGAACTGCAAGGATGACTCCAGTTTTTTTTAAACATTCAGCGTTCAGCGATCAGCAATCGGCAAAAAAGGGCAAAGCAACGCAATCAATTGCTGACTGCTGACCGCTGATTGCTATAGAGCAGCGAGCACGCCGGGTCGGATGACTTTGACGTGCTCGCTTTGGTGAAACATACTTTGAGAGGGGACTTACTACGTATTGTCTTTATCTGTCGGGCCTCCGCTGTTCCAGCGGTGTTCGAGCATCTCGCGCAGGTAACTGTTTTCCCGCCTGGTGGCCTCCATGTCGAACATCAGATATTTCATCTGCAATCTGATCTGGTCCAGCATCTCCTCAACGTTCCGCGTAGATGCATTGGAGGTTACAGGTGTATATGTTCCCATCGAGGTGGATTTTCCGCCCGTTTGGGGTAACGCCAAGAGGGCGTCAGCCAGTTCGGCAATTCGCTCACGAACGATCTGTTCTTTCATTATTTTCGCCTCCTGAGGCGATACCAGCCATTAATATATGGCTGTTCCTCACTGTAATTAAATGCAATTACCGTGCCGCTTCCAGCCCCGAGGGCGATGGGCTATTGTTCTAACTACCGCTAATACAAAGCGTTAGGCGAAGCGCCGTCATGTTAGTCCGGGTAATTTCTACCGTCTTTGACGTTGGCGTTTCGATTAATCAACACGCTTCGACGCTCGGCGGTCAATATGTCCCCAACAATCCCGTTTCACAGCCTGAATACGCTTTGCAGACAGACGTTGATTCCCGTCAACGACGTTGACAATAATCAACGTTGGAGAAAAAGATTCCCGTTCCCTTTTTCTCTTCTGTTCGATGATGTTGCGAGTCAGTCGGCGATTCGCTACAATTCCGATGGGTAACGTACTTTTCAAGGAGCAAAAATATGACCGGCGACCCACTGACCCCTTACGGCAACAAGCCGATGGTTACACCCATCGTCAATGCCGTCAACTACGAGTACGGTTCGTTCGAGGTTTTGCGTCAGATTACCGACGGCGAAATCGACGGCTATACGTATCATCGCGACGACAACCCGACGGTCCGCAACGTCGAGAAGACCGTTGCTGCAATGGAGGGCGCTGAAGATTGCGTTATCTGCACGACGGGAATGTCGGCCTGCACGCTGGTCTATCTGACGTACCTCAATGCCGGCGACCACCTGATCCTCTTCCACGACATCTACGGTGCGAATTACAAGGTTTCGCTGATACTCGAAAGGCTCGGCGTCGAGATTACCTGGGTCGAAGCCACTGCCGACGGCGACATCAGCAAGCACATCAAGTCGAACACGCGGATGATCCTTTGCGAAACGCCCAGCAACCCGCTGTGCAAGGTCATCGACATTGCCGCACTGCGGAAACAGGCAGACCGCGTCGGCGCGATGCTCATCGTCGATAACACCTTCGCCACGCCGTACCACCAGCAGCCGCTGGCGCTCGGAGCCGACCTGGTCATCCACAGCGCCACCAAGGGTCTGGGCGGGCACAACGACCTGATGGCCGGTGCTATCGCGGGCACAAAGGAGCACTACAACAAACTCTGGTTCACACGCCAGGCGATCGGAACGACGCTGGACGCATA
>JAUVIQ010000245.1 GCA_030592655.1 Planctomycetales bacterium
AACCGTAACAACCGTCTGAAAAAACTGATCGACCTGAACGCCCCTGAAGTGATTATCCGTAACGAAAAGCGGATGCTTCAGCAGGCGGTCGATGCCCTGCTGGACAACGGACGATGCCGACGAGCGGTGCTCGGTTCATCGGCCAGGCCGCTGAAAAGCCTTACCGATATGATTAAGGGCAAGCAGGGCCGATTCCGTGAGAACCTCCTGGGAAAACGGGTGGATTACTCCGCACGGTCGGTTATTGTCATCGGTCCGGAACTGAAACTGCACCAGTGCGGTCTGCCCAAGAAGATCGCGCTGGAACTGTTCCAGCCTTTTATTATCCGCAAACTTCGCCAGCGCGGTCTGGCCGACACGATCAAATCGGCCAAGAAGATGATCGAACGGAAGGACAAGGAAATCTGGGACATTCTCGAAGAGGTCATACACCAGCATCCGGTTCTGCTGAACCGTGCCCCGACGCTTCACCGAATGGGTATCCAGGCGTTCGAACCGGTCCTGGTCGAAGGTAACGCCATCAAGATTCATCCGCTGGTCTGCAAGGGTTTCAATGCCGACTTCGACGGCGACCAGATGGCGGTACACCTGCCGTTGTCAATCGAGGCGCAGACGGAGGCGCACGTGTTGATGCTGTCAACAAACAGCATTTTCAGCCCGGCAAACGGTTCACCGATTATGTCACCCAGTCAGGACATGGTACTGGGCATCTACTACCTCACAGCCGGTCAGGGTAACACTTACGCGGACGACCGGCTCCAAAGCGTCGAAATCGACGGGCGCAAACTGCCGATTTTCTCCAATCCGCACGGGGCGATGATGGCGCGCGATCTCGGGCTTATCGGTATGCACGCGCCGATTATGGTGCGAATGTCGGCGAACATTAACGTCATTGATGAAGACCGGGAATACACGAGTAAAGACGGCAAGGTTGTCACCACTGTCGGGCGGTGCATCTTCAACGACGTTCTTCCCGAAGGGATGCCTTTCTACAACTATCCCCTTGGCGGACGTGGTTCAGGAAGGGTTATCAGCGATTGCTACGCTCTGATCGGACGGGCGGCAACACTGAACCTGCTGGACGACATTAAAAGCCTTGGTTTCCACTGGGCGACGCTGGCCGGTTTGAGTTTCGGCGTTACCGACCTGCGGATACCCGACGCAAAGACGCAAATTCTCGACGAGGCCCAGAAACGCGTGGACCGTATTAATAGCGATTTCGAATCCGATGCTATTACCGAGGGCGAGCGTTATAACCAGACGATCGACGTGTGGATTCACGCCCGTGAAGAAGTTACCAAGGCGCTGATGGACGCTTTGCGTGATGACAGGCGTGAGGACGACGCAGTCTATCTCAACCCTGTCTGGCTGATGAGCGATTCGGGCGCTCGCGGAAATATCGATCAGATCCGACAGTTGGCGGGTATGCGAGGTCTGATGTCCAAACCATCCGGCGAGATTATAGAAACGCCCATCAAGGCCAATTTCCGCGAAGGTCTGACAGTGCTGGAGTATTTCGGTTCGACTCACGGCGCTCGTAAAGGTCTGGCCGACACCGCCCTGAAAACCGCCGATTCGGGATACCTGACGCGAAAACTCGCCGATGTCGCGCAAAACATGATCGTTACCAAACTGGACTGCGGCACGCTCAAGGGCATCACCAAGAAGGCCATCTACAAGGGCGAGCAGATAGATGTGCCGTTGCGGGACTTAATCTTCGGGCGCGTCGCCAGGGAGAATATCGTCAATCCCATTACCGACGAGGTGATCGTCAAAGAAAGCGATATTATCACCAGGGAAGTCGCCGACAAGATTGAGGAACTAGGTCTGGAGGCGATCCGCGTTCGCAGCCCGTTGACCTGCGATTCGCCTTTGGGTATATGCGCCAAGTGCTACGGACTGGACTTATCGAGCGGGCAACTGGTCGAGGAAGGTCTGACGGTCGGAATCGTCGGGGCCCAGTCAATCGGCGAACCCGGAACGCAGTTGACCATGCGGACGTTCCACACCGGTGGAGTGGCCACAAGGGACGTGCTTGTATCAGATTTGCGTTGTAGTTCCGCGGGAACACTGAAGTACCGCGATTTGAAGTTCGCTCCGGCCAAGGTTGACAAGGGCAAGGCGTGGGTGGCACTGAATCGTCACGGCGAAATCGCAGTCCTCGACGCTAAGGGTAGGGAAATCGAAAAATTCAAGGTTCCCTACGGCGCGCTGGTACTGGCGGCGGACGGCGCTAAAGTGAAATCGTCCCAGCGACTGGTTATGTGGGACCCGCACCGTGTGCCCATACTGGCAGAGGTTGCCGGTATCGTTCGATTCCAGGACATCGAGGAAGGCGAAACCGTCCGCACCGAATCCGAAAAGGGAAAAACCGCCGCACGATTCGTCGTTATCGAGCACAAGGGCGAGAAGCACCCGCGAGTCGTCATCGAGGACAAAAGCGGAAAGATTCTCGACTTCCATTACCTTCCCTCAAAGGCGAGAATTGAGGTCAAAGAAGGGCAAACCGTCCAGCCAGGCGATCTGCTGGCGCGTCAGCCACGCGAAATGTCAGGTACACAGGATATTACCGGCGGCCTGCCTCGCGTTACCGAACTGTTCGAGGCCAGAAAGCCCAAGGAACCGGCGTCAATGGCGGAAATCTCCGGACGAGTCGAACTATCGACGGACAAACGCCGGGGAAAGATGACCATTATCGTTCGCTCGGAAGTTATGGAGCGGGAACATCACGTCGGGCACGACCAGCACCTGCTGGTGCATACCGGCGACGATGTTGAAGCCGGCGACAGGTTGACCGAAGGTCCGCTCGTACCGCACGACATCCTTGATATCCGGGGCGAAGAAGCACTCCAGGACTACCTCCTGACCGAGGTGCAGAACGTCTATCGAAGTCAGGGGCAGAGCATCAACGACAAGCACATCGAGGTCATCGTCACGCAGATGTTGCGAAAGGTCGTGGTCGAGGGCGTCGGCGACAGCAAACTGCTCCCTGGAGAAGTCGTCGATAAGTTCAAATTCCGCGCCGAAAACGAAAGACTGGCAAAATCGCTGAAAATTGCTTCCCCCGGCGATACGGAATTCATCGCCGGAGAAGTCGTTACGCGACAGAAGGTCGAACAGGCCAACGCCGAAGCAAAAACCACCGGCGGCGACATCGCAAAAACGCGAAAAACAAAACCCGCAATGGCAAAAACCCTTCTGTTGGGTATAACCAAAGCGGCATTGCAGTCCGACAGTTTCCTCTCGGCTGCGAGTTTCCAGGAATCAACAAAGGTCTTTACCGAAGCGTCCCTCGCAGGAAAAGTGGACAATCTCATCGGTTTAAAGGAGAATGTAATTCTCGGACACCTGCTACCGGCGGGGACGACCTTCAAACCGTATTTGGAAATGAAAATAAAACGAGCCGCTGCGGAACTGCCCGAAATGTTTGCAGAAGAGGCCACAACAGAACTTACAGAAGCGCAGATTCAACAGGCAGTCCAGCGAGCACTTACAGGACAGGAATAACGAGGTACAAAGATGCCGACAATCAATCAACTGGTTCGCAGGCCGAGGCGTAAGCAATCGGCCAAGAAGAAAAATGTGGCGTTGGAGCAATGCCCGCAGAAGCGAGGCGTATGCGTGCTGGTCAAGACCATGACGCCCAAGAAGCCCAACTCGGCCCTTCGGAAGGTTGCGCGTGTCCGGCTTAGCAACGGTAAAGAGATAACCGCCTA
>JAUVIQ010000002.1 GCA_030592655.1 Planctomycetales bacterium
AACGTTCGTAACATCAATGTTTTTTTTGAGGTCGCCGAGTACTTCGGTCAGGTACGATGTGGACGTCAGCGTCGCTCCGCCTCCTCCCCATCGCTCCTTGACGGAGACCTTTTCGCGCCTGGCAATGGGTAACGCCAATAATGTCCCGTCCAGGTCGAAGAAGAAATCCCCGCTGGAACCCCACCCGGCCTGGGGGTAAATATGGCGTTTCCAGCCCATACCGAACGAGTTAATTCGATAGTGCCTGTAGTATGCCACCCGCTTTTTACCCTGGATAATAATCTCCGCCGTCAGGAGCAGTTTGTTACGGTAATCGCGGATGTCTTTTTTCTTCAGCAACTTCACCGGTTTCCTGAGCGGTTTTTCCAGTGTAACGATGAAACCGCCGTAATCTTTCATTGTGCATTTAAACTTCGCCGGTATCGGTTCGCCCTTCTGCCGATGAACTGTAATCCGTTCCAGACGGGCTGTTACTTTCGGGAGCATGTTCGTCAACACGAGAACGCTATTCTTGTCGATAAGAGCGCCGGTGGTATTGATTTCCGTCTGGTTTTCATCGCCGCCGTAGTAACCGCGGCCGCTTCTTTTCTTGGGGCTTCGGAAGTTCAGTGTTACCCGCATCAGTCCTTGTTCGGCGATTTTACGGACGTTGGCGAGCAACTTTTTCATATCTTTCGCCGGAAGCATAGGCCATTTCAACGGCGACCCTTTCCATGAATCATCGACAGGCCAGCGCGAGGCAAACGAGATGGCTACGGATTTTCCGGTCTTGTCCACGATGAGGCAACCCGACGGGCCGGCGCGATATTGACGGTTTTTTTCGGTGGTATAGACCGACGGTAACTTCAGAGACCAGATGCGCGTCGTCAGCGTCGAACCATATCTGCCGTAATTGATGGCGTAGTAGGGCTCCTCGGCTTTGGCGTCGAAAACGAGGGGTTTCGCTTCTTTCAGAGGCTTGGCGAGTTCCAGCAATATCGCCTGAGTGTCTTTGGAGTAGGCCTTTACAACGGCATCGACCTGCTCGGATTTGTAGGTAACAAACATTTTTTTGATGAAGCGTGGATGTACGGTAATGTCATTGGTTATAACAAGCGTCGGCGAAAGCAGATACCCCGTCCGCTCCACCGCTCTTTCTTCTCTGATTGCCTGCTCGCATCCTGGCGCGGCTTCACCCTTGTCGAACTTCGCGGTGAACTCCACACGAACCAGAGAGGCCGAAACCGTCTTGACAAGCGCGATCTGCTCGTCAGGTTCGAGCGGCTTTTCTTCGTTTTTGTCAGCCGCTTTGTCAACCGCTACCACTTTGTCAACCGCGTCAACAACTGTTTTTTCAACCGCGTCATCCACAGCCGTCAACGGACCCGCCAACAACAACACCAACAACATCGAAACCAGAATCCGCTTGTCCATGTCCTGTTCTCCTGTCTCTGTCTTTGTTTCTGTTTCTGTTTCTCAATTGGAAATTGGAAATCGGAAATCGGAAATTGTTACTCTTTTTCGTAATCGCGCTCGAAGTTCAGAACCACCTGGCACGTAAGTCCGTTTCTCAAAAGCGTAAATACGATACGGTGTTTCTTTTTGATATTTTTCAGAGCGGCCTTGTGTATTTTTTTGACGTCTTCGAGAGTTTTCACTTCCTTACCGTCAATTTTCAGGACGATGTCCTGTTCCGACAGGTTTGCGTTACCGGCGTTACCGGGGTACTTGACGCCATAGACGAATACGCCCTTTTTACGATGGAAGTACAGGTCGGGGTTGTCGAACTGGTTGATGGCCTTGACGGTAAGGTCCCATCGCGGACAATCGAGTTCTTCGCCTTCGACTTTTCCTTTCTTACGCGGCGTGAGGGAAACGGTAATAGTTTTACCCTTCCGCAACAGTTCAACCTGAACGGGTTTGCCCTTTTCCAGCAGGCCAAGCCCCCTGCGAACCAGAGGCAAAGCCTCTTCCGTAAGCGCGTTGATTGGTTTACCGGCAACCCGAAGGATTCGGTCCCTTGCGAGGATGCCCGCGCGCCGGGCGGGGCTTTCCGGGTCGGTTTCAGCCACTATTACACCCTCGGTTCCCTCGAAGTACATATTGCGATTGAAATTTCTCAACGGCTGGAGCTGCAAGCCAGTCCACGACCAGTTGACTTTCTTGTGCTCGCGGAGTTGCGGGAGGATGTAACCTATTGTCTCGGAAGGGATTGCAAAACCCATGTCCCCGCCGGCCCGCGAAGCCAGTGTGTTGATACCGATAATCTCACCACGCGTATTGACCAATGGCCCGCCGGAGTTTCCCGGACAAATGGCGGCATCGGTCTGAAGCCAGAGGCTGTACTCGCTGTTGCCCGGCAGGTAACGGCTGGTGCATGAGATGATTCCGATGGAGACCGACCGGCTCAGCCCCCACGGCGCTCCCATTGCCATGACGAAATCGCCTTCCTTCAGCGTCGTCGAATCGCCCAGTATCGCGTGCGGTAATCCGCCGGCATTGTCGGTATCGGGCTTGTCGGCATTGGGTTTGTCGGTATCCGGTTTTTTGGGTTTATCGGGCAACTTGAGTTGTATAAGCGCCAGGTCTGTGTCCTTGTCGGAGCCGACGACTTCGGCGTCCATCGACCTGCCGTCGTACAGCAGGCAGCGGACCTCGACGGCCTTATCGACTACGTGCCAATTGGTCAGGACTTCGCCGGTCGGCGTGACGATCACCCCGCTTCCGGAAACCTCTTCGGTGATCTTCTTTCCCATTGCGTGGCTTTCCTTGAGGCACTTGACATAGACCACCGCCGGGAATACCTTGTTCTTTGCGTCCTTGACGACTTTGCGGAAGTCAAGCCTGCCCATCGCGGAGTTGTTATCCGCCGCACACCCCAAACCGCACATCAAGACGACCAGAAGTACGCTCATGTAAGACTTTTTCATAACACCGATTCTCCTTACGGTAACCGTCTCTGCCCCACCCCCGATACCAAGCATAAAATCATACACCACCGGCAGGGAAATATCGAAGAATTGTTTCGGGGAAACCCCGCGAGGCTATTTCCCGTCGTCGGATTCCATCTCCGCCCGCTCTTTGCTCCGTCGCTGGGGCAGGAATGCCTCGATGAGTCCCCGATTGGGACCGTATTTGCCTCCGTCGCTAATCAGAAGTTTCATTTCAACGAGTTTGGATAAATCCCGGCTGAGGGTCTTGTCTGTCTTTCCGGCGTATGCTTTCCGCAAGCGGGGAGTGAGGGACGGAATTTCAGCCTTGGCTATGGGTTCAGACTGAAGTGACAGATCAAGCACTACATGTCGCTGACGGCGTGCTACCCCCGAGCGCATCTCCCTGAAACTTTCGTGTACGATGTTTCTCCACGCAATATCACGTGTCTGCTCCGTAACCAATTTCAGTTGCTCCCGAAGCCCATCCCGAAACCCCTGTACCGCATACTTAACGAACCCCATTGGAGTTTTCTGACAACTGGCGGCATCCAGTTGACGGTAGTATTCGCGGCGAGTAGCGTTGTAATGGTTGCTTAACAAATGTGCTGCCGGTGATGGAATGTCAGAACGTATAAGGATGTCGAGTTCCACCAAACGGGCCGTTCGTCCATTCCCGTCGCCGAAGGGGTGTATCCATGCTACGTACAAATGAGCAAGTATGGCTTTGAGGATACCCGTCGCCCGAAACAGCCCGGAACGATCATCGTTCAGCCATTGGCAAAGACGCTCCATCAGTTCCGGCACATACCTCTGGTCAGGACCACGGTACATTCCAACACCAACATCATGCCTGCGGAGTTGTCCGGGAACGACACCTTCATCCAATTTGAGATTGCGCAGGACATCGGCGTTGTAATCACACAAAAGGGCTACCGTAATTTTTTTATCGTGTCCTTCAACCGCAGATTGGCCTATCCGGTTGCACGCAAGAATGATGTTGTCAACTTCCTGCCCTAAATATTCTTTGGATTCAGGAAGTGTGGACTTGTGCTGTATCCGTTCTATTACTTCGGCTTCAGTGAGCGTGTTCCCCTCAATCGCCGTTGTGGCCTGCACACCTTTGGCCAGATAGATGAGATGCAAATCATCCCTGGTGGCTGGGCGGAGAGGCGTATTGGCGATGTGTTCACATTTTGACGCACACTCGCCCAACGCCATCCAAGTCAGGGGCCCCAGAGACCTCAAATCGACCTGGAAATCAATCCATGGATGAGACGGTGCAATTAGATGCTCATCATGTCCCATTATATGTCTCCACAAATGTCCACAATAAACATATTTACCAGCATCGCTAATGCTATATTATATAACATGATATATAATTTTCAACAGTTATCTACTAATATTATGTCCTATTTTATGTCCACCAACATTAGTAAAATGCGTGAGATTGTTATTAGTACGACAGCACAAGTTCGTCGTCTGGCTGTGATAGATACCCCCAAAAATGGTGGGTGGCGTGGTGCTCGATGCGAGGGGGGGGTCATTTACCGGCGGGATTAAAAAGATCGTGAAGTATTTTTCGAACGTGCTTGAACGTCTCGTCAGCAAGTGCTCCGAGACGACGAGCGATGATTTTTCTGTCGCAGGTAAAAATTTTGGAAACGCGAATTTCAGACGATGCTTTCAAGTTGGTCGGAAGAAACTCCACACTGTCTTGAGTTAGCGAGATTACATCGGCATTCTTGGAGGATAATTGAGAACTTATCGCACAGACAATAACGTCGTCGGAGGCTGTTACTTCATCCAAATCTCGCAGGACAACAACCGGCCTGACCTTAGTGCCGGTCAAGTCGGTAAAGGGAAATCGCACCAATACAATCTCCCCTTGCTCGAACGCTGGACGGCTGTTCATAGCTCCTGCCCGTCCTCCAACGTGTAAATGTTTTCTTCAGGTCGGTTAAGAAAATCAAAAGAACCGCTCTGTGCCGCCGCTGCGGCAATCTCGGCATCGGACAACGAATTCACGGCCCCCGGCAAACCGATCAAAGGGGCGCAAAGCAATGGTTTCCAAACAGTCCAAACAGTCGTGTCTACGACTTCACCTGACTCCATAATAGCCTGCTGTTGAGAAATGACGTTCATTGTTTGCCCTCTTCTCTTGGATGAACATTAAATTTTCTGCCGATAAGCAAGGTTTCGTCAGCATAGAATTCCAAATGATAAACCCCAGGTTGCTCAAATCGAATAGGCGGCAACACCATGCCAATCTCAACAACCTGCAAAGGGTTTTCAAATTTCAACGGTCCCTTCGCCTGAAACAATACTTGGTCCGTTTCAGCATGAACGAGCCTCACCTCTCCATTGTACTGTCCCCGTCCCTCTGTGAGCGAAATAAATACGCTCATGGCGGAATGTATGAATGGCAAGGACGAAACGCCTATCTGATTGAAAGTGCCCACAAGCGTATGTTTGCCCGTATCTCGATCGGTGATAATCTGGTCACAAAGTATCATTGCTAGACACAGAGGTGTTGGTTTTTTGCGCTTGGTTTTTTCCTTGCCCATTTTTTATCCGTTCAAAAGAACGACATAATCGAAAATCGGCAGGATTTTACCCTACCTTAAGGTGAATATGTATTCTATGGCTGGTGTGGACAACAGTCAATATCGTTTTCTCTTTACCTCAATTTTAGGTCTCATTCTGTTGATGAAAAAATATCGTAGTGCGTCTATGAAATGGTCCGGGCCGTCTTTTATGGGCCGGTCGGGTTGGCCTGATGAGCCGGGGAGAGGGTAATGATATTCCCGAAACGCCTTTATCAACCCCCGGCACTTTCGGTCGATCTTCAGTCTCGCCGGTCCCAAAGCCGGCGCAAGCGCCGCCCGGATTAATTCCAGACCCTCATTAATCGTCGATGCCCGCCAGCAGCAGCCTATCCCCGCCGATGCCAGTAGTTCGGTACACGCCGCCCCGCTGGTGGCTTCGCGCGCATTACCGGCTGGGTCAACGTAAGTCGTTACCACCGGAGCGAGATTATGGGCGAGTATCTCGACGGCGTGCTGCGCGACAGGCCGGCGAGTGTGAGCGTACTCGTCAATGACGTGCACGTCGCCTGCCGGCGTAACCTGAACCCACAAGCACACCAGCGGACTGGTATATCCGAAATCAATCGCCCGATACGTCGGCCAATCGGAGCAGTACTCCACGTCGGCGACGTGCAAAGCCGGGTCGAACTCGCCGAATACCAGCCAGTCCCGCTTAGCGCCGATGCAGAGCATCTCCGCCTCCCACGCACTCCGGCTTGAACGGGCTTTAATGGCGATTGCGTCGTCGATTCTGAAGAATCCGTCTGCCTTCCTGGCCTTCCCCTGACAATCGTCGTGCAGGGGACAGCCTTCGCACTGTCGCTTCGACTCGTCGCATTTCTCGATTACTTCCCACAGACACCACTGGAACATGCGGAAATTCTTTTCCTGCTGGGCCTGCTCGACCAGATGCTCCATCAGCCCGCCGGGACGGTGGAGCGTGGAGAATATCTCGATCCCACCCCGCGTCTTGCCCCTTGAGCGGGTAGTGAACTGCAGCGCGCCCCAAACCTCCGGATCGAATAAGTCCACTTCGTCGCATCGGATTTTCTGAGCGTGTTGGCCTCGGACCGCCTTTTGAGATTGGCTGAGCATACGTATATCCGCGCCGTTGGTCAGGCGTATCCGCTCGCGGGTCATTCTGCCGGCGACTGCGCCGGAAAGTCCGTCCATCGAGAGGAATTTTCGCAGATAATCAGCCAGGCGGTCGGACTGGTCGAACGATCCGCCGATGATGCGAATATCTATCGGAGCCTTGTACAGTGCGTCCAGCAAAGCCGCTATCGCCGCGAGCATTGTCTTTCCGCCACCCCGATTCGCCCATACCAGCAAATCGGCTGGAGCGTCGTCGTCCAGGAAACTCGCCGACAGGTAATCCATCGGCGACTGATGCGACGGGCAGAGGGCCTCATCGGGAATGTGCATACCCAGTTCGTCTTTAACCCACTGGGCAAGTTCGTCCCGGTTCTCAGGCTCTTTCGGCGGCGTGAATTGCGGTTTGGAATCATCTGTTGAGTCTGGCACGTGTTCTCCTTTTTAGATGGTGTCGGGGTTGAATGAATTTCGAGGAAGGACGGCGTTCGCCGCTGCGAGGTAGTAGTTGTAGTTTAGTTTCCGACCTGTGAATCGTCCGAAGGCGCTCATTCCGCCCCGTTCAAAGAACGGGTGGATCGCTCCCATCGTGGCTAATGCTTCGACAAGGGGCATCGGGATTGTTCGCAGCGCGTGGCGGACAAGTCTGACTGCCAGTCCGCATGAGCGATATATCGGATGAACGACGACCCGCGAGATGCATTCTATCTCCGCGTTGAGCAGATAAGTTGATGCCCGACGGTCGGGGCTTACGTAACGCTTTCCCGTCGCGACGTTCCGCCCCCTGCAGCACAGCACCGGCGGCGAAACCACCAGAACGGCTGCCACTTCGGGCGTACCGGGATGCGGGGGATCGACAGGAGCGCGTATCGTCCAGACACGCTTGTGTGCCGCCGGCGGTCCGGTCAGGTAATGAAACCGACTCAACGCGCGATAGTCCTTGATAGTTCCCCGCTCGATTTTCCAATCGGAAGCCCATGCCTCGCTGAAGCCTGTCCCTTGGGGGCGAGCACGCCAAAAGAAAAATGTGCGTTTTGGGGTGAATTTTGTTGGCGTGCTCGCCCCCAAGGGACAGGCTTCAGCGAGGCATGACAGATACGCGCCGGCGTTCAGTGGTTTGACTATCGTGCGGTCCGGTTTGATGATCTTCAGGAGTTCATCTCGCGGCGTCGAGATAATCATCGCCAGACCGTATCGCCGGACGAGTTTTCGCAGCCCCGATGCCAGAACACCTGCGGTGGCTGAATCGAGGGTCGAAGCGAACTCATCAATCAGAAGTAATTTCGGCTCGCCCGATGCGGACGCCTTCCACACCGCCGACGCAAGCGCCAGACGATATAACTGCCCGCCCGAAAGGCGCCTTGCCGGAGTAATCAGCATCCTCGCGTCGGCCAGGCCGCAACGAGACAAAATCGCCAGTCATTCGAATGGCTGGGCTTCGGGCCAAACACGCAATGGCGGGTCTGCTTTCAGACGAGAGGGCGTCCAGGTCCAGCGTTATCGCATCGGGCACAACCTCCGCGACGGCCCGGAGCAACGATGTCTTCCCCCCGCCGCTGGGTCCAACTAAGGAAATAATCTCGCCCGGAGATATGCTCAGACGGAAATCATCGTAAAGCGTCTCGATACACCGATCAGACAGGCCGAACATTCCGGATATCACGGAGGCGTCGGGATCATCGACAGGCGAACGGGTAATTTTGACGCTGATTGGTATATCCCATTTTGGCGTGGTCATTTACATCTCTCCTGATGAAGTGGGTATTTTTCCTCCGCCTTTACCAGTCCGGCAACGATCCCATCAACCTCGGCGAGCGTTCTGCGAATCGCATGATACCGAAGCGAAGTCGCATCGACTGTTGCCTGAAGCGACTTTCCCTGAAGAATGTGGGATTTGACAACGGCGAACTGTTCGTCGTTGAGCAGGTGGAGGCTTCGGGCGACTGAGACGAATTGTGGCGAACTGATCCGGACGATTAACCGGCGTATGCGACGCCGAACGATAGAGGGGTTGGTTCGGTTAATCTGGGCGATTATTTTCGTCGGCTGGTCGTAGATAAGCACCGCACGGAGAAGGTTCCTGTCGTCGGGATCGAGCAGGTCCGTCCTCGCTTCGATGACGCTCTGGTCGCTGAGGAATCCGGATTTATCGCGCCGATTTCCGACGGATCGAAGAAAATTCTCCTTCAGCGTCAACGGCATGATTCGCTCCTCAAAAGGATTGCGGATTGCGGATTGTGGATTGCGGACCCACGGTCCTATGGGGATTCTTCGGTAATCCGGTATTCCCGATGCCCGCTGTCTGTATTACAAATACCATATATTACATAAGTATGACAACTATCATGCAGATGTCAAGAATAATCTTACAGAAAATATCTACAAATAGTTAGAAAGTACGGATTGACGGGTCTATACTATTGGGCGACTTGGGGTTAGGGATTCAGAACGAGGGAGAAAATAATTATGAGCCTCGGCGAATTAATACGTAACCGGCGTGAAGAAAAACAACTCACGCAGGACCAAACGGCGGCGCGGGCGGGTATCTCTAAGCAGTACCTCTCGAACATTGAAACCGACCGGATAAAGAACCCCCCTTCCGACGGTGTGCTTGAGCGATTGGAAGTCGAACTGGAGTTCAAAGCGGGTCAGTTGCGAAAACTGGCCCACATGGCGAGAACGCCGATGGACGTCCGTGCAGAGCACGAATCCCTCACCGCCGAGGTCGAAAAACTCCGAAGCATCCTGAAGCAACTACAACTACTGGCGGGACGGAAAAAGTCCACGCAGAGCAGGACGAAAATAAACGCCATCGCACGCCAATTGAAATCCGCGAAATCCAACGTCTCGGACGCACTGTCGGCCGGAAGGACTGTTCCCATTATAAACAAGGTCTCTGCCGGGTATCCGCACCACTTCACCGACCTGGATTACCCGCCCTCGGTGGCCGACGAATACATCCGGTGCCCCGACGTACACGACGCGCAGGCATTCGCCGCACACATCGTCGGCGATTCGATGGAGCCGAACTATACAGAGGGAAACCTGGTAATTTTTTCGCCCAATACGCAGGTCAGGAGCGGGGACGACTGCTTCGTCCGCTTCAGCGCCGACAGTTCCACCACGTTCAAGCGGTTTTACACCGCCGAGGGCGGATCGATACGCCTCCAGCCACTGAACGACAAATACCCCGCCGAGATATACGAACGCGAGGATATCGACGGCCTCTGGCCTGCGATTATGCGGATCGAACGAATACGATAGACGTGAGGAAACTGAATCGTCGCCGTTCCGGTCGAAGACCCGCCTGGGCGGGCGACGGCTAAACGAGAAGATCAATGGACAGAAAAATCGAACACGAAACGGATGTATGCGTAATCGGGGGCGGCGTAGCCGGTCTGGTTGCGGCGATGTCGGCGGCAAGGGGCGGAGCAACGGTCGTACTGATGCACGATAGGCCCGTCCTGGGCGGAAACTCCTCCAGCGAGTGCAGAATGCACATATGCGGAGCCGACCGGCACAATCAAATTCCTAACGTCCGCGAGACCGGAATCCTCGAGGAACTTCGCCTGATAAACCTCCGCCACAACCGGCATCGGAGTTACAACATCTGGGACACCGTCCTCTACGACGCAGCCCGACGTCAGGAAAACCTTACGCTGATGCTGAACTGCTCGTGCTGCGAGGCGGAAATGGACGGGGGGAAAATCGTCTCGATCACAGGATGGCAGACGACCACGCAGACCTGGCAGAGAGTCCGGGCGAAGATATTCATCGACGCCAGCGGCGACGCGATACTCGCGCCGCTGACCGGAGCAGCCTTCAGGATGGGGCGCGAGGGGCGCGACGAGTACGGCGAATCGTTCGCCCCGGCCGAGGCCGACGACTGCACGATGGGAATGACGCTGGCCTTCGCCGCACGCGAGCACGACACCCCCCAGTCTTTCGAGCCGCCGGTCTGGGCGAACCGATACGACCGATGCGAGGACCGGCCCGGCAAGCACACATGGTGGTCAATGGGATACTGGTGGATCGAATTGGGCGGGATGGACCACAGCATCCACGACACCGAAAAAATCCGCGACGACCTGATGGCGGTTGTCTATGGCGTCTGGGACCACATAAAAAATCGCAGCGACCACGGAGCCGACAATTGGGCGCTGGAGTGGGTGCAGTTTCTCCCGTCCAAGCGCGAATCACGGCGATATATCGGCAAACACGTGTTGACGCAGGACGAAATCACCGACGGTGGGAAGTTCGACGACGTCGTCGCCTACGGCGGATGGACTATGGACGATCATACGCCCGAAGGCTTTGGCTGTGCGAAACTGGGACTTCCGCCCACTATATTCAATCCCGCACCGTCGCCTTACGGTATCCCCTACGGCGTGCTGGTCGCGCGCGATATCGAGAACCTCGCCTTTGCCGGAAGGTGCGCCAGTTGTACGCACATGGCGATGTCTTCGACGCGAGTGATGGCGACTGCGACGGTGATGGGACAGGCGATCGGGACGGCAGCGGCAATAGCGATAAATCGAGGCATCGCACCGGCCGACGTAGCCGAGCACATCGACGAATTGCAGCAAACGCTGCTGACAGACGATGCTTACCTGCCGGGCGTGCCCCAGAAATTCTCCGAGGCGACCATGCAGTCTGAACTGAAAGCCTCTTCCGGCGAGCCGGAACCGCTGCGCGACGGGATAAACCGTCCCGTCGGCGACGATGAGCACGCATGGCGCTGCAGGGTCGGTGATACATTTGAGATGCACTTCAGCGCCGCTGCCGACGTTCGATGTCTTACCATCATCGCCGACAGCGCTTTGGACCAACTTATCCAGTTGAGCCACTGGGACGATTGCGGCGAACTGACCGCCCCGCCGGAATCGCTCCTGATGGACGCCCGCGTCGAGGTCCTTACCGCCGGTGAGTGGTCGCCCGCCGGCGAGATCCGCCGAAACTGCCGGCGTCTTATCAGAATCCCAATTGACAGAAAAATCGAAGCCGTCAGAATAACCATAGAAAAAACCTGGGGCGCCGAAGAAACCAGACTATTCGCAGCATATGTCGAATAATTTTGCAGGCTGGGTGCCGTGGCCGCTGTGTTTGCCTGTCCCCAGGGGGCGGCCACGGCACCCATCTCGATAACGAATATTTGAGGAGCGAACCATGAGCAAACTGACGCGAACCGCATTGGCAATCGAGAAGGACCTGCTGGGCCGGTTCGATAAGTGGATGACAAGCCACGGCTACTCCAACCGTTCCGAGGCGTTGCGCGATTTGATACGCTCTGCGCTGGTGGAGGCAGAGTGGGAAAAACCCGCATCGAAGGTCATCGCCACGCTGTCGATTATCTACGACCATGAGCAGCGCGAACTTCCCCGGCAACTCACTGCCCTCCAGCACGCCGACCATCACGCCATACTTTGCAGCCAACATGTACACCTGGACCGACACAAATGCCTGGAGGTAATCGTCATGTCCGGTACAACCAGGCAGTTACGACGGATATGCGACGCGATTACCGCAGCCAAGGGCGTACTGGCAGGGAAACTGACGCTACTGAGCCGGAAGTTGTAGATCTACCTATCAACGACAATAACGGTGTTCCGAGGTCCCAGTGTTTCTGCCTCCGGGTCTTCCGTTTTCGGCGAATCCCTGCCTCCATCCACAAGAATGCTCGGTTGGGCAAATTCTCCATTCCTCTGCCTATCTAACCGCGTCACAAAACACAGCGCCGCAATCAGCACGGTCAGCGCAGCCATGGAGACAAGATAAACAATCAGCACCCGGGCAAGTCTGCTGCGGGCGAGGTTGTCGCCGGCTGGTTCGCTGCGAGCAGGTTCGCTCTGCGATTTACAGATCGCCCGGCGGACATAAAACACGCCTTTGGGACTGGTCTCACGAAGACTTGTCAAATCCGCCTGGGGTGAGTCTCGTCGAACCGCCTGCCTGATACCCAGACTCGAAACGTGCCGGCGCGCGATACTCGCCAGAACGTCTTCATCGCTCTCACTCGCCGAACGAAAAGGAACTAAAGGCGAACCGCCTGTGGTGAGCCTCGTCGAACCGTAGCGCCGGAGCGAATCCCAGGCAGGTATGTAGTTGTCATTTTGTTCTGTCATGATCATCAGGTGATTATACAACCTGACACTCCTTAGCCGAAAGTTATAAATGGTGGATTGGTGGATTGGTAAAATGATTCCCGATTCTGTTTTCCCGTAGGGACACTTTGTGTTTTTGCTTTTCCCTGGTCCCTAATCCCAAGTCCCTAGTCCCTGGTCAAGAAGTACAGCGCCACAGCTAATCCCGTCAGCGCAGCGACAACGGCGAGGTGAATAATCAGCCTGAGGGCAGGTTCATCTCGTATTGATTTGTGCATCGACTTCCGGCGAGCTCGACGAACCAGGAACACCTCCGGCGAATGGGGCGAACGAAGGTCTATCGGCTTGCGCACAGGCATTTCGACTTCGCTCAATACAGGCATTTCGACTTCACTCAATACAGGCATTTCGACAGGACTCACCACGGGCGGTTCGGCGGGGCTCACCACGGGCGGTTCGACGGAGCCCACAGGCGGTTCGGACGACACCCAATCCGCCTGCGGTGAGTCTTGTTGAACCGTCTGCCTGAGGCCGAAACGGGAAGCATGCTGACGCGCAATGCTCGCCAGGACATCATCATCGCCTTCATCGGCTGGTCGATGGGGCGCTTTCTCGTCAGGTACGTAGTTGCCCTTTTGGTCTGCCATGGTTATTAATGATGATTATACCGATTGTCAAACGCGAAAAGGTATGAAAAATCTATCTTGTCAAAGGAGCCGAAAATGAATAACGCCCACATCATTAATCCGATCCTGATTTTAGTGCTGACTTCTGTAATGATTCTCTACATAACCGGGTGCCGGAACCATTCGTCCACCAGTCCCGATAGTCAGGTCGTTCATTCGCCCCTGGCCGGTAAAAAAATACTCATGGTCATCGCTCCGAAGCAGTTCCGCGATGAGGAACTTTTTGTTCCGAGGGAGTATTTTCTGGTTCGCGGCGCGAAAGTAACGGTAGCAAGTTCAGCAACGGGTGAGATTCGCGGAATGTTGGGGCGGACGTTCTCGCCGGATGCGAAACTCGCCGACGTTTCGGCTACAGACTTCGACGCGGTTATTTTTGTCGGAGGGGGCGGCGCAGAGGCGTATTTCGACGATCCGGTCGCCCACAAACTCGCCCGCGACGCGGACGCCGGCGGGAAAGTCCTCGGCGCTATCTGCATCGCGCCGGCCATTCTCGCCAAGGCCGGCGTGCTGAAAGGGCGTTCGGCGACGGCATTCGCTTCGGTCCGTGAAATACTCGTATCCGGCGGGGCAAGGGTTATGGATTCGGCATGTGTCCGGGAAGGTCGGATCGTTACGGCGGACGGACCGGCAGCGGCTGAAGAATTCGCCTCCGACGTCGCCAAGGCGCTGACCGCAAACTAAAACCGACGGATAAACCCTGATGTGCATCGGGACGAATCCGCCGAAACGGACCGGAATCGATTCGTGCCGATTCGTGCCAATTGGTGCCACGTCGAATTGACTTGTCCCGGCAATTGTCGTAATCTCTCGGCCATGCCCGACGAGAAAGCGATACTCGCCGCATTGAGAAAGTTTGCCGACGGCGTGACGGCCAAGATAACAACCTTGACCACCGGCGAGCCTAGCGGCAGGCAGTTCGCCTCATCAGGGGCCTTTTACTTATGGGGACTTTGCCGAGCGCGTCCTCACGATGGAGGTCGATAACCAATGGCCGCTGAAACACACCAAGTACTTCTTCCCGGGCGTACGCCGGAAGAACTTGCTCTTACGATCGCCGGGAATATCGTGAAACACCTCGGCGTACAGATGTACGCGGGGCGGCCCGTTCCAGCAATTGCAGAACTTATCTCTAACTCATGGGACGCGGACGCGATAAAGGTCAATGTCCGCCTTCCGCTGGATGAAGCTTGGGATCCGACCAACCAAGACCAATTCATTGAGGTTTCAGACAACGGCAATGGCATGACTTGGGACATGGTTCGGTACGCATACCTTAACGTAGGGCGTGATCGACGCAAGACGGAAAAGACCGACAAATCTCCGGGAGGCCGCCCACTTCAAGGACGAAAAGGTGTTGGGAAGCTAGCGGGGTTTGGTATCGCCGACACTCTGGAAGTTCAGACGGTCTATAAGGACGCTGACTCCAGTGTGAAGGAGAAGGCGCTTATTTGGTTCAAGCTAGATCTGTCGGACATAACGAAAATAGAGCAGGGCCCGGCTCCCGTTGACGTGGTATTCGCCGGTCCGATTAGCAGGGCTCCTGCGGGTGCGAGAAAGACCAAAGGAACGACGGTTGCTCTGCGGCACCTGCACGAACGGAAGGCCCGGAACGCTGACCGTTTTCACCATAGCATGGCGCAACGATTCTTGCTCATTGGGCCAAAGTTTCGCGTTCGTATAAATGGCGAAGACCTACGCGAAGAAGACATTCAACTTCAGTGGAGGGAACCAAAGAACGGCTGGGCCACGGACAACGTTACGGGTTGCGGTCCTATCAAGTACTGGATTGGATTCACCCCGCAGCCACGCAAACAAAACGAAGGAGAATTGAGCGGGATCCTCATTTACACTAGGGGTAAAATTTCACAGGAGCAGACTTTCTTTGAAATAAGCGGAGGCGTTACCGGTCAGCACGGCCTGCGCTACATGGTTGGCATGGTGAAGGCCGAATGGCTTGATGCTGGTATTGATGCGCCGGACCACATTGCTACGCCGAGAGATTCGATTGCATGGGAGAGCCCTGAGGGAACTGCGTTCAAGGAGTGGGGACAGAATCTACTAAAAAAATGCCTTTCTGAATGGGCTAAGTTCCGCGCCTCTCTGCGAGAAAAGCAGATCAAGGAAGTGAGTCCGGAGTTAATGACCCGTATCGAACGGCTGGCCCCCTCCTATAGAGATGTCGCGCTGCAATTTGTGGACAAGTTCAAGTCGGTGGAGATGGAACCAACCGAATTCCAGGACATTTTGTCTTGGTTCCTCGACGCATTGGAAAACGCAACCTTACGAAGCATACTCCAAAAACTCAGAGAGACCGACATTGCGGACCTTCGGCAATTGGACAATCTGCTTTCCAAAATGGAAGTGCGGACTGCCGTAACACTTCTTCAGATCATCGACAGCAATCTTGCTGCAATCGAAACCCTTGAAAAAATGCACCGGCAAAACGCTAAGGAACGTGGGGTTATCTCTACGCATCTGGAACGGAACCCGTGGCTCATGGATCCGACATGGATGCTCAACAAGGCCGAAGGACGAGTCGCCACTTGGATCAAGAGGGAGTTTGGGCTTGAGGAAAAGGGGGCGGCTGGAGATGCCGACCGGGCTGATTTCTTCTGCGTTGCCGTTGGTGGGACGCTGCACATTGTCGAGATCAAACGGGGTGCGCACGTTGCTACGGTCAAAGATGTAAATCAGGCGGATAAGTACCGAAAGTACGTCGTAAAACGATTTAGCGAGCTGACGGACCATAAGGCGATCAGGTACGCATATGTCCAGAGTCACCTCATCGCCGCCGAGCTACACGATGACGCGCAAAGCATTAAGGAATCCTTCGCCAACAGCGGTTGGGTGTTCTTCACAACCTGGGATGACCTCATCGAACGAGCGAAGCAGAGTCACAGCCAATTCCGCGAGATTCTTCAAAAGAGAGCGAAAGAATCCGAGGAATCCTCATATCTTGGGGTGCAGAACGTTTCTGGTGGCGGTGCGAGTGAACCCCAGCCAACAAAGAAGGCCCAAAAGAAGGCGAAACGCAAGAACAAAGGGCGCAGGAAATGAGTGTCCATAGGCCTGTCGCTATAGACCTGTTTGCCGGATGCGGTGGCCTTACTAGGGGTCTCCGAGACGCGGGATTCCACGTCGCGGCGGCGGTCGAAATCAACCCCATCTCGGCGCGGACGTACAAATGGAACAACCGCCGCACCCGATTGATTGAAAAGGACATCCGCGAGGTGTCCGCCAAGGAACTCCTTCAAGCCGCCGGTAGTAAGCAAATCGCCCTCTTGGCCGGATGCGCCCCTTGTCAGGGGTTCTGTTCCCTGACGGCAAAGTACAAGCGAGAGGACCCGCGCAACGAGCTTCTCCTCGTTATGGCTAAACTCATCGGGGAGATTCGGCCCGAGGCGATCATGATGGAGAACGTTCCCGGCCTTGCGGGCCGAGGGAAATCCATCTTCGACAAGTTCCTGAATGTCCTGCGGCGTCTCGGATACCAGTACGACTGGCGCATTGATCAGATGGCGGACTTCGGCCTCCCGCAATCACGCCGACGCCTAGTCCTTCTCGCCGGACACGGCTTCAAAGTGGCTTTCCCGAAGGCGTTGTACGCCCGCTCACCAGAATGCAATTCCGGCTTGGAACCGTGGACTACGGTGAGAGATGCCATCGGTCACATGGGCGCGCCGGTTACCCTGAGCACGGCGCTCGGTAACGGTGGTCCGCAGTCGCACAACTGGCACGTGGTTCGAGATCTTCAATCGCAAACCAAGGAGCGCCTAAAAGCGGCAGAACCCGGACAGACATGGTTGAAGGTTAACGAATCAATACGCCCGCGTTGCCATCAGAACGGTTACAATGGCTTCACCAACGTGTACGGCAGGATGGCGTGGGACCAAGCGTCACCAACCATCACGGGTGGATGCACGACCCCCTGCAAGGGAAGGTTTGGCCACCCGGACAAACGTCGATACACTATCTCCGTCCGTGAAGCAGCGCTGCTCCAAGCGTTCCCGGAGAACTATCGCTTTGTCACCGACCAGATGGATGCTGCGTGCGACATGATTGGCAACGCCGTTCCGCCCCTGTACGCGAAGTTAGCCGCCAAAGAGGTCCTGGCCGCTCTGAAGGAACGCAACCATCGCAAGGGGGGCGCCAAACGATGAGCCGGTGGCCGGGTAATGCTGAGATGGAGCGCACAACGTTTGGCGGCTTGTCTCGCGGGCAATTGATGTCCCGCATTCACAGCACCGGAAACCAGACGACGGAAAAGCGACTGGTTGTGCTACTCCGAAGAGCGGGCTTGAGCGGATGGCGCAGGCACCGCCCGCTTCTCGGACGGCCCGACTTCGTGTGGCCAAAGGCCAAGGTCGTCGTCTTCGTTGACGGATGTTTCTGGCACGGCCATGACTGCGGCAAAAACGTTAGCCCAAAGACTAACGTTGAAGCTTGGCGCGAGAAGATACGCCGTAACAAGGAACGGGACCGACGCGTAGACCGTTTACTTCGCCAGCAGGGCTGGCAGATTGTGCGAATATGGGAATGCGAACTTGCCAAGAAGCCTGACAGCTGCATTGACCGAATCAGAAAAGCGTTGGGTACTCGAGGTTAAAGGATAGTTCAGTGCATCCCCGTTACGTCAAGCCCGTGCCCGGCGACATCGCCAAGGCGATAACTGCTGACTAAAGCGAATCGGCGTATTTGAGGATTTCGTCGATCCGGCCGAAGGGGTTCATGACATCTTCGGCCCGGAGGGTGAATGTATCTTCGGAGTTATCGAAGCCTTCGGCATGGGCATCTATAAAGCCGATATTGACCCGTCGCCCGCTGTGGTTGCGACGGGTGGGTTGACCCGGCATCTCGCTGTTGAGGTCCATCAGGATCGCGCGAACGTCCATTCCGTCGTCGTTACAACCGGGGCTGTCGATATTGGCCGACTCTGCCTGGTCCATCTGCCTGTAAAGATATGAGCCGTAGGCGTCTTCGGCGCGCTGGTCGTTAAGTTTTGCGAGTTCTTCATCGGGGTCCGACGAGTTGTCGCCCGGGCCGAAGAAGCACTCCGCCGATGTCATCTCGTTCCTTATCAGCACCCCGCTCCCGTCGTAAGTCCTCAGCATCCCGATCCAGAGTCGATTGGTACCGTATTGCCTGCATGGATCGTCGGGCATTCCGGGGTATGGAAACGTCGAGCTGAGCGGGTCTTCCGGGCCGGTCGGGATGGAACCATTGTATTGGGCTGAATACATGTGTATCGCTCGCATCTGCCCGCCCAGGCGGGTCAGGCAGATCGTTTCGCGCGTCAGGTCCTTTGCCCTGCCCAGGCTTGGAAGGAGGATGCTTACCAGAAGCGCGATAATGGCAACAACGACGAGCAACTCGACCAACGTGAACGCTTTGCGTGATTTTTTCATACCCACCAAGAGGGCAAACCGGATGCCAAAGGATTGATGATGCGTTTTTGAGCAAACCCACCTGCACATTTGGTGCATTTGAAAAACCGACACCCCCAGGGGGCGTCGGCTTTTACGCTCATTACTTGTTCACAACGGGCAGGATTTGTCCGGTAAGTCTTCGTCCCCTGGGGACGAAGACTGGGAGCGGGTGGATTCGAACCACCGTAGGCGTACGCCGTCAGATTTAAAGTCTGATCCCTTTGTCCACTCGGGCACACTCCCAATCGGGGATAGGATGATACCATCATTTCAGAATTAGTCAAGCCAGCGGAGGGACTCGAACCCACAACCCCGGCTTTACAAAAGCCGTGCTCTACCGTTGAGCTACGCTGGCGGTGTTGCCGGAAGACCGGAGGACCGGAAGACCGTGAAAAAAAACAAAAAGACCCAAAAGAAAAAATATCAAAACCGGAACTCACGTCCACTGCATAAGCAGTTTATACAACATCGCACAAATCCTGTCATACTTATCGTCTATTTCGTCATGAGTTTTCTTTGAAAGGTAACCACAAGCCAAAGCAAAATCAAGCCAGCCTCTCGTCTCTTCGGCAGAACCCCAGGCATCGGTTATATGCCTGCCGAAAACATTCTTATACCTGCGTTTCGCAAAACCCTCGCGGAGGTTTGACGGGACGCTACGAGAGCTCCGGCGAATCTGATCGGTCAGGCTGTATTTTTCTTCAGGCTAAAAAAGACTTCGAGGCATGAAAAACATCCATCGCCGCTTCAAAAGACAGACAATACACAACTAAATCGTGAACCGTCCTAACGCCGGCCACTGCAACACTCCCACGGTCTTTTCATTTGGTTTTATCGCTCTGCTGTTTTTTACGGTATTCCGGTCATCCGGTCATCCGGTAGAAACTATGTCAGCGATTTTTGATGGTACTCGTAGAAGGTTTCGTAATTTTTTCGCAGGTATCCGCCGGCGGTCGAACGGACTCCCTGGAGTACCACGCCGAAGACACGAGCGCCGAGGCGGTTTAATCGCTCATTGGATCGCTGAACGATACCGGTACTGTTGACACCGGCGCGCACTACCAGGATAACACCATCGACCTTCGTACCAAGGACACAGGAATCGGCGACGACCATCAGCGGAGAACCGTCAAAGATGACCTGGTCATACTCGTCGGTCATTTCCGAGATGATTTTACCCATCGTATCAGAACCCAGCAGATCGGCTGGGTTCGGTGGTAGCGGACCTGAAGTTATCACGCTGAGGTTCGGAACCTCGGTAGTCGAAACGACATCCCGCCAGTCCGATTGTCCCACCAGCGCCGAGGACAAACCCGTATCTGAATCCTTCGAGAACATTTCCGCAACGGCAGGTCTGTGGAAATTGGCGTCCACAACGAGCACTTTCCGTCCTGATTGCGCCATTGACACCGCCAGATTCATCGTTACCGTGGTCCGACCGTCCTGGGGAGCCGGTGAAGTTACCAGGAGACTTCGACGTTGCTGCTCCGGACCGCTGAAAAGAAGATTGGTCCGAATCTGCCTGAACGCTTCAGACGCCGGCGAATGCGGTGCAAGCATGGTTACCCGACGGAAATCCACAACATCTTCATCCAGGTCGTCGGCGTGAGGAACCATCCCCAACAGCGGAAGATCAACTCGTCTGGCCAAATCGGACGGACTCTTGACGGATGTGTCCATGAACTCCAGCAGAAATGCCAGTCCGAAGCCCAACATCAGACCCAGTATAACCCCAAGGGGTATCAAAACGGCCACGTTAGGCTGGGTCCATTCGTCTTTTCTCGGTTCGGTAGCGTATGCCTCAATAGTTACAGGACCTGTTTCCAACTGCTCTTCGCCGGCTCTGGATCCCAACATCCGCAAGTCTCTCAACTTTGCCTCAATTTTGGCAAGATCGATCTGGATGTTCTTGAGTTCCTCCTGGAACGTTTCGATTTGCCCCAGCGCCTTTTGCAGTTCCCTCGCATCAACCTGGACACGGAGGCGTCGTTCTTTCAGATCGACCAGTTGTTTTTTGGCGCCTTCTTCCTGCATCCAGCGTATCTGCCCCATCATCGATATCTGGTCGGCAAGTACTTCTTTTGTTCTGTTTCCTATCTGGTTCTTTACTGCCTGTATCATTCCCTTGATGTTCTGAACCTGCCGATGCTTCTCGCCGAATTTCTGAACGGCATTATAGAGCGATGTTTCCAGTCCGGCCAGTTGGTTCTTGAGACCCCGAAGCGTATAATCCATGTCAATCATCTGACGTATCTGCGGGTCATTGGCAATAGACTTATCCACTTGCCCTTTTTGAAAGGCGTCCAGACCCTCTTTGTAGGCCTTCATCGCGGATTCCGCCAGGGACAGTTCGTCTTCTGCCTCACCAATCTGCCGGGTAAGATACAGTAATTCCGCAGCTATGGTATTCTGACGCCCATGCATGGCAGCGATATGCTTGCCCCTCATGATATTTGCAAGTTTCTGACGAGTTGTTGTGCGTCTTCTTATCAGTCCGTTTCTCTCGTCCTGAAATTTCTTTGTCGTACTGGCCCGTTTCCTGCGTGCAATTTTCCTGGTGTACTTCACGAAGGAATTGGCCATTGCGTTGACGATGTCAGCCAGGGCTTTTCTGTTGGTACCGGTCATGGACAGGCTGATGAGGTTCGTTTCCGGCATGAGGGAGATATCAATCTCACCTTCGAGTTCTTCCTCGAGGTCTTTGCGGTGTTTCAGGAGCCATTTCCCTGCCGGGGTGCTCGTGTCCTTCATGCGATCCTCGTCCGCCACACCGCGCAAAACGGTTTGATGATTGACCTGTGCAGCCTGAGTGCGTTTGTTCCGCTCGATGGCGTCCTTGGTGTACTGGGGCGTCGCTATCTGCATCATGCTCATCGGTGGTGGAGAGACGTGCAGGAAGGCCTTTGCGGTAAATCCCTTTGCAAAGTTCCACCACAACAGCGTTACGGTCCCCATAACGGCGACACATATCACAAACGACAGGATAATCACCCATTTACGCTTGCGGATAATTCGCCATATATCCTTGGGGGTAATTCCGGACGCTGCCTGCGCCGGCTGCAACGACCGCCTCACCGGTGCGGCTAGTTGCGGCGACTGTTCACGAGTAGGTATCATCGTTGTCATTATTCGTTACTCCCGCCGGGCGTGCCACCAAGCCTGATAAGGGCTTCGCGCAATTCCCGGTAATATTTATTTTTGGGATCGTCTTTGACGAGTTCCCATCCAGACAGATATTGACGATACGCATCATCTTTGCGATTCATTTTCTCGTAAACTTCACCCAAATGCAACCTGTTTGGCGGTGTTGAGCGTTTCTCGACAGATCGGCTTAATAAGTCCAGGGCTTCATCATACTTACCCATCCGCAGCAGCACATATCCGCAGGTGTCCAGAAGTTCACCATTGTCGGGTGCTAGTTTACACGCTTTTCGGATATATGGTAGAGCCTGATCCGGTTTATTCATATGGCGGGCCAGAAGCCAGGCAAGATTATTCAATGCACTGGGGTCATTCGGGTTTATTTTCAGGGTCTCTTTGTGCACCCGCAGACTATCATCGTACTGACCTAATCTGATATAAATAAATCCCAGCCTCCCCATGATAGCCGTCTTGTAACGGTCTGTTTTGGCGCCTTTCAGGGCATCGCTGTAGTACTTCGCGGCGGTTTCGAAGTCTTTTTCCTGCTTTAGCAGTATTTCGCCCATCATATGGTATATCTGTGGGTCGTTTGGTTTTACCTTGAGCAGGAGTTTCAGTTTTTCGATGGCCTGGTCCGGCGGATAGGCTTTTCGGACCTGTTGGAGCACAAACGAAAGTTGTCCGTCGGATTTGGTTGATTTCGCAGCGGCGGCAAACTCCGCATCCGCAGCGGAGTGGCGATTGGACTTCGCCAGCGCCAGCGCCGTAACGGACATCACGCGGGGCAATATCTTTTCATTGTTGCGAAGTTTTTTACCGACGGCTATCGCGTCGTTGAACCGTTTGTCCTCTACCAGCGCCCTCATTCTGAAAAAGGCTACGCCGATATCATTGGGCGCTAGTTTCACCGCTTCATCAAGGGCTGCAACCGCCCTGGAGGGAATCTTTCTTTGGAGCCACATATCGGCTTCTTTACGAAGCCAGAACGTATCGTCAGGATAGGCCTTTCTACCTGCAACCAGTATTCTTTCCTGTGATGCCCACCGACGGTTGCGTCCATACAATCTTGCCAGAGATTTCAGGACAATGTTGCTCTTGGGGTAATCGGACAACAAACCCCGCAGGATACCAATGGCGTCATCGACGCGGTTCATGCTTTCGTACTCACCGGCAAGACGCACCGCGATTCTCGGTGCGGCGCCTGCCAGTCTGGCCGATTCCAAATCCGCCACTGCCAGGAGCCTGTTACCCTCGGCAAGATGCACGTCGGCCCGATGTTCCAGGGCGGGAACGTAATTGGAGCGCATCTTCAGTGTATTGTCCAGAATCTTCTTTGCCCTGGTGTACTCCTTGCGCTTGATATAAATCAACGCCTTCAGCGTCAGCATTTCCACGTCAGTTCGGTCTTTTTGTAATCGCTGGTTAATTTTCTTTTCCGCGTCGTCGAGTTTCTTTGCGCTAATCAGGTAAACGATCAAGCGTATCGCTTCCTGCGGGGGCGTTTTTTCGCCTTCGATGTCGATGTGTTTCTGTTGTTTTTCGACGGCTTGGGTCCAACGTCCGTGGCGTGCGTTGAAGCGGGCGGTTCCGAGATACCCCCTTGAGTCCTTAGGGTCAGCGGCAACAGCCTTTTTGTAAATTGTTTCCGCCTGTTCGCTCGCGCCCGCCTTATCGAGGTAATCAGCCCATATCAGATATGCAGCCACTTTATCGGACGCCTTCGTTGCGTATTCGGCCAACATATTTCTTGCTTCGACGTCGCGTTTTCTCCGGAGGAGGAATTCGGCCAATGCTCCGATCATTACGGGATTCCCACCGGAAATCTCCACCATCGACCGGAAAACCCGCTCGGCTTGGGATATCCGTCCGGTCTTTTCGTAAAGCATTGCCAGGTAAGAGAGGTTGAGAAGATTTTTCGGATGGGTACTGGCGGTTTGTTCGCGGTACTTGATTGCCTCTTCGGGATCGCGTTCAAGACGCATATACTCTTCCCTGATCTGCGTATTCTGCGGAGCGAATTTATATGCCTGTTTGACCCAATGGGTGTAATCGGCGGTATTACCTGCTGCTGCGCTGACGCGGATCATCCCGACAAGCGCGTTCACATTGGAGGGGTTCTGTGCGTAGGCGGATTCGTATTGCTTCCTTGCCTGGTCGATTTCGCCCTTGGCGAGATAGCAATTTCCCATAAGCGCGTGAGCGCGACTGAAGACGGGGCGTATCTGAAGCACCTTCTGGAGCAAAGCAATAGCCTCGTCCAACTTTCCGCGTCTGACGGCCAGTTCCGCCCGGAACGTAAGCCCGCCGACGGAATCGAGATTATTCTCCGCTGCGGCGTCAACGTACTTTTGAGCCGTTTCCCAATCACCCTTACCGAGTGCATACGCAAACCGCCGATGGATAACGGTGGGGTTTTTGGGGTCCTTGGTCTCGGCGACAGCAAGATATTCGAGGAACTTTTTCTCCTGCCCGGATGAACGATAGACATCAGCGATAAGCAACGCCTTCCGGACGGGGTCAGGGTCCGCTGACGCCCTCGCCAATCGCTGTTCCAGAATCTTTTTGGGATCCGTCTCCATCAGTTGCGACAGTTGCCTCTGCACTGCCGGGTTGTCTTTATAGGCCTGACGGGCGCGAGTGAGCATTTCTTTTGCCTGGTCAACCTCCTTGCGCATATTGTGCCACCTTATCATTTGGACCATTATGCCGAGGTTCTTCGGTTGCCTGGACAGGATGTCCGAAAGTATCTGAATAGCTGACACCTGCTCGCCCTGAAGCCAGAGCTGCTGTGCCCGTCGATAGAACAATTGCGTTGCCAAGGGGTCCAGATTCTTCAGTTCGGACGGGATACGTTTGGCCCGTCCCATAACGGCGTCCAGTGCTATCTGGACGGACACCATCGCTTCGGTGCGCTTTTCTTCGAGTATCGTCCGAAGTAATCGCTGGGCCTGTTCGTACTGACGGAGCTCGATGTACGATTGCAGCATTGCCTTTAGCGACGACGGGCTTCCCTTGCTGATTTTCATAAAGCGGGCAACGATTTCCTGAGCTTCGCCGGGTTCACCGAGTTTTTGGTAAAGATACTTAAGCAAACTCGCCGTCTTGATATCGTAAGAAACTCGACCGTCAATCGTCCTGAAGGAATCGTAGGCCTTACGGAGGAGTTTTACAGCCTTTCTGGGATCGTCATCGACAAACGCCAAACGCCCCTCGATCTTGGCGATATAGGGATTATAGAACCGGGCGGCGACGGGGCGGCTACCGTCGCTGATGTCCTGTATTTCCTTGAGCATATCTTTTACTGCCTGGACGGTTTTTTCCCTGTTACTCGTTGCCAGGCCGTCAAGCAGAACGTCGCAAAGTTGATGATCCAACATCACTATACCGACGGAGTAGTTCAGTAACTCTGCGCCTTTGAGGTCCGCTTTTTTATTTTTTCTGACCGCGTCGAGTCCTTTTTTCAGAATGGTTTCAGCCTCGTCCGATTCCTTGCGCATTATATAGATTCGCGCCAATTCGGAATAACCGCGATAATTGGCGGGTTCGACCTCGACGGCCTTTTTAAGATGCGCAACGACCCGGTCAAAGTCCCGCTCCCGACGATAGTACGAAGCCAGCTCCAAATAGCCTACCGCCTTATCCGGATGGACTTCGACGATCTTGTTGTATTGTTCCAGCGCTTCGGGCTTACGTTTTCGTTGCAGTAGATACCGTGCGTAACTGGTGCGGATTTGAGACGCTTTTTCGTTGGTCTCCAGCGCTTCTTTGAAGGTTTTTTCCGCCTGTTCGAGGCGGTCGGCGTCCTGGCTCATAAGACGGACAGTAACCAGTTTAATCCAGTATTCTTCCTGATCACCGGCGATCTTGACGAGCCTCTGGAAGTCTTTCGTCGCCGACTTAAGCGATTCCGGATCCTCCTTCGCCAATCGCATATAAACCAATGCCCGCTGATACAGTACCTTATGGTCGTCGGGAACCAACGCCAGAAGTCTATTGGTGGTGGCAATACACTCCTTGTAATCGGGGTTGCGCGGGTTAGAGTACATCCTATACTTCCACTTGGTAAGGAGCCGTTGGGCCTCGATGAATTTTGGATTGAAGAGCATCGCCCTCTGTAAAGCACCCAGGGCGTCACTAAAATTCTTGTCCCTGGCACTTTTCCCGAGGGTTTTGTCCTTCTCTCTCCACTCCAGCAACACCTTGGCCCAGGACAGATAGTATCCAGGCTTTTCGGGGGCGTCATCCTTGGATACGTCGGCAGCGACGTGATAGTTGTAAGCGGCGGGTTCATATTTGCCTTCCTTCAAGAAGGCAGCAGCCTTGGATGCGTACACCTTCGGGTCTTTGGGCTGCCTCCAAATCGCAAAACCGACGCCCCCAACCAAAATCACCGCGCCGACCGACGCCAGAATGATTATCATCTTTGTGTTAAGTCGTTTTTTCTTCGCCATAATTAATCCCTTATCAGTAATTCGTAATTGGTAATTCGTAATTAGTAACAGAGTGTCGGTTTTTTTTACCAATTACCAATTACCAATTACTTTTTTTCCAGTCTTTTTACATCGTCAGGCGCCGCGAGGAACTGAAGGACCTCCGGCAACACGTACCTGATGAACTCCCCGCAGATCGCGTCGCTTTTTTCGACATCCGGTTCAGGAGCCTGTGTCGCTACCTGGATTTTCGCAAAGTAACAGTACTTCAGGGATAATGCTCCCATATCCCATCGGACCTTTATCCAATCGTGGGCTGGCTCGCCGTTCATGCTGAAAATGTGATATTGCGATGCCCGTGTAACAGTACCGTCTTTCCGGCGAATCTCGTAGGTGGTGCGGTACACCTTGACGTCCTGCCACTGATTCCACTTCGGCAACAAAGGTAAGAGGTTCACCGGGACCGGTTTGCACTGATTATAAACAATCGTTCCGCCGCCGGCCACAATACATCGCTCACCAACGTGCGGTACCGCCTCAAGCAGACCGGTGTAATAGGTAATATCAAGCCTGATAAATCGACCGACACTCCTCGCTTCGGCGCGCGTATCGCGATAGATGGCCATGTAGTACCAGTTCATATCGTGGCGCATGATACCGAGCGTATCCAGATCGTCATCACGCTGTACGAGCAGTCCGTCGGGTTCACCGTCAAGTTCCCTGTTCCTGGACAGTTCTCCGTCGCCGGCCAGAACGTATGGGCCAATTTTTTCGGGAAAGTTCGTCAGGAAATGGTTGTCAAACTCCGCATTCGCCGGTGGCGGGACGGGCTTCTTGGCAAAATACTTGCCTATCAGCACGATATTCCACGCAACCGCAGCGAGAAGGAGCATCCCGGCAGCAAGGGCGAAATGTATCCGTCCCCGCCTGTCATCAGCAGACGACGAAACCTTATCGGTATGATTGGATGGTTCCGTCACGAATCCGCCTCCTCGTGCCTGCCCCCAGGGGGCTCTTCATCCACGAAAACACGCTGCAATATCCAGGCGAGCAGCCAAAGCAGACCAAATGCCGGAATCAGCATAACTATTCCCGCAAAGGTGTGCATAAAACCCTGACCCAGTTCCGGTTTATCGATGTGGTACATCCAGCAGGTAATCGCCACGCGAATGACGTTGCAGAATACGGCAATTGGAACAGCGGCTGCCACCAGAATAAGCCTCTGCCAAATAGGTTTATAATCAAGATATGCCATTGCAACGCCAAGCGCGCAGAACGCCATAAGCAGGCGCATCCCGCTGCACGCATCTGCCACGGTCAATCCATGAGAAACGCCGCTGCGACTGGTAACGTCAAGCGCGCTTGCCTCACTGGAAATCTCCACGCTTAGAACCCTCAGGATTATCACCGCGCCCTCAGCCGCGATATTCTGCAACGGTACGGCTATCCGCGAATAGAGTAACTCCGGGATGGGTAAAGCAAACATCAGGAACAATATCGGCAACCAGGTAATTCGGATTATCGACCACCCGCCGAGGTACAGCACCAATCCAAAGAGCATGACAACCATGCTCATCTGTGCCAGCCAGTAACTTCCCGGAACCCGCCTAAGGACCACATACATCCCCCCGAACAGGCTCAGCAGCATCAGCGCCAGACCCAAACTAGAGATTTTCCTCCTGGCGGCATACAACTCCATCCGGCGAATATAAAACAGGTAGATGCTGAACAGCGGGATTATAAAGCCGTGGTGCCAATTGGAATCGCTGACCCATTTACGAACCATCACATCCAGAAGTTTGAAGTGCAGCGCCACCAGCAATATGGTCAGAACGCCGATTTTTATCAGCGTATCGCGCCCGAAACTATCGCTAAAACCGATAGTTCGGTCAGGCTGGACCATCTCGGCGAGAGCGCCGGACGATGCCGGAGTATCTGAACCGGTTTTCCCGGAAGATTTCGTCATGGAAGATTAACATCCTCATTGTCGCCGGCACACCTCATTCAAAACCGGACCTGCTTCAGCCCCGACAAAGGCGAGCGGTGTAGAAACGGGCGATCCGGCGGTTGTTGTCTTGCGCCCGAAGAGGTTACCACTGCTTTCTCATCTTACTATTCGGCGCGATGAGCGGTATTTCGAATTCATACTCGGAGTAGTTGCGATCATAGATGAATCCGAATCCGTAGGTCATCCGAAACGCGTTTCTCCAGACGGCCAGCGGCGTCGCCGCCCAATAACTTCCTACGGCGATTACGTCGTTTGGTTTAAGAAAAACGTCGGGCTCCCTACCGTGGAAAATATCCTGAAGTTTCAGCGGGATCGTCTGCTCCTTATCACGCCCGACTCGCCGGATGAGAATCGAATTATTAGGCCAGGCCAGAGGACCAAGGTTTCCCGCAGCCGCTACCGCCATTTTGGCCGTTACACGCCGACCGGTGAGACTGTACACACCGGGGCGGAGCACTTCGCCCATAACATAAAACTCACCGACCTCCAGTGTCGGAATGTGGATGATGTCTTTGTCGCGGATGATGATGTTCACCGCCGGATCGCCGGCCTTGAGACGAGGAAGGTCGATAGCGATGATACGCGACATCTTCGACATGTCGTATTTGCTCCATCCGAATATATCTTCTTTGGTCTTTTCGCCTTCTCCCGGTCTTATCTGGTGCGTCTTGTCCGTCGTCGTCGCCGGAACGCTCACCCAACGCCCGTCAGAATACACCCACTTATACATTGCCGCAGCGGGTTTCAGACTGGGGTCTTTGGGTTTGACGGTTCCGTCGGACGGGGCAGTGGCAGGTTCCGAATCGCTTGTTGACGAGTTTTTATCCGCCGCACCGGCGCTACCGGCTATTGTCCTGGCGAGTTCGTCCAGATTCTCCTTCTTTGTCGCTTTATCATCCGTCGTCGCCGGACTGGTAGTAGTGGCCGGTTTGACCCCGGACTCGACCGGGGACGAAGGAGCGGTCGGAATCGTCGGTAAAGGAGGAAGTTCCGTCGGTAGCGACGACGGTAACGCCTGCTTCTCGCCCTTTGCGGGACGATAAATATAAAGCCACGGAATGTTAACCTGGTTAACGTCCCCACACAGCGCCAATGCCTCAAGAAGCGTAAAATCTCTTCGCAGAATACCGTAGGTTCCCGGACGCATAATCGCGCCCAGAATGCTGAAGACGTTCTGACGCGGGGCCACTACCGTTACCGACACGTTCGGGTCTCTTAATATATCCGGTTGGTACGCCTCTTTTATCCGCTCGGTCAGCTGGTCCTTGGTCAACCCCGTGGCCTTTACCTTCCCCGCCAATAACAGGTCAACGAAACCGCTGTGGCTGACCTGTCTTTCCACGACCGTTTCGAGACCATCCTGTAGCAGGTCCAGCACGGAGATACGCAATACGTCTGTCGGACCTATAACGTAATCTTCCTCGACGTATTGCAGGTCCGCCGGCATCGGGGGGGCTGCGTTGGGAACCATCTCCGTGGTCAGGTCGGTCGGACCGACCTGGGTGAAGATCGGATTGATCATTCCCTGCTTGGGCGCTTTGATCGACTTGCTCTGATCAAACCTGTTCCACCATCCCATTTCATTATCGCAGCCCTGCATAAACACCGCTGCAACCATCAACAATAAAACGACAATCGACAACCTTGCGTTACCCACTTGCCTGACCTTTCAAATCGCATGTGCGTTTTTCGTTCCGCGCTCAACATCCATGACGCGAAACCGACACACTGCCGGGTTTCTTATTCCAGTCCACTCCATTATCATTCAGATACACCCCGCTTCCAAACACCTGCCTGCCAACAGGCAGACCGAATCGGCGATATTAGCATAGAAAGACATTCCATTGTCAAGAAGAACATGTCCCGTTCCTTACGGTATTTATGGTAGAGACCCACCTGCCGACAGGCAGACCTGATAGGAATATCGGCTGGACTACTGCATATCTTGTGTTTAATACGTCCAAACGCCCCCCTTCAGCCAAGTTACGCGTGCCTTACTGCTTCGTTGGTTATGCGGCATGACCAATGTCGCGTCGTCTATTTCAACGTTACGGGGTAAAGCCGGCAGATAGCTATCCGTCGGTTTTGGTGTCCACTGCGCCCTATGCCCTACCGAATTTTACCCATTTTTTTCCTTGACAGAATCGTAAAACGTGATATACTTAACAGTTGCTCTAGCCTGCTTAGGGAGCGGCAGAGCTGTTCACCTCATCGGAGCAGGATGCGGATCTCGCTCGTCCGAACCTGCTCAGGCCGCCAGGCCAAGTTCCCACGTCTTATGAAGAGTGTTTTGCCTATACAGGCATTCGCCGGAGGATACCGGAGATTGATTTTTCGTGTCGGCAGGCGAGGTCGTCTGGGTGGAGATAAACGCCCGCCCGTCAGTAAGGTCGCCCCATTCGCCGACAGGGCAAATACGTTAAAACCGGTGCGACGACGGAGGTTACAGCCCGCCGGAAACACCTCAGAGAGCCCGAAGGAGACGATGGAGACGAATGGAAGAAATAAGCGTTTTTTGGGAAAATAGTGAGCCTTTATAAAAGCAGGAGAATAACAATGAGACACAAACGAATTGCGACATTCTTGGTTGTTGGTATGATTCTTGTCACTTGGTCATTGCTGGCTGCACCGGTTTGGGCCCAGCAGCAGCAGTACGATGTGTACAAAAATGTCCCTGATGTGGACAAGCCAGATCGGGACGCTAACGGGATTTGGCCCGATCCCGGCGATATGAGTTGCTGGCAGGCAACGGCGGCGAACCTTCTGGGCGGGGCAGGATGGGGTCTCGCGGCCAACACTCCTCAGCAAAATGCCGATGCCATCTATGGTCACATGAACACCCACTTCGGTTGGGCCAATTCGGGCAAACCCGAAATTGCGATCAACTGGTGGCTCTACAATTATGGTTACAATTCCGACCAAGCCGGAAGCGGATGGTATCAACCGACGAAGACCTATAACGACGTAACCGTCATCAACCGAACGCTGTGCAGTTTCGATTATGACTTTCTGCTGGATGAACTGGAACGGTGCCAGTACGTCGGCGTCAGTTGGGAGTTCTTTGATCCTGTTCTTGATGTAGGGTTCGCTCACTGTCTGACACTAATTGGCGGAAACCACGTCGGAAACCCAAACGCCCGTCCGACAGGTAATGTTTCCCTCTGGCACGACTCCGACAGAGATGTTGGCAACGGCGTCCTTGACCCTGTCAACGACGATCAATACACCAACACCTTTGACTTGGTACCACCGGCAGCACTCCCGCACTGGCATATCAATTACACTGCTGCGGTACCGCAAAACTGGGCGCTTGGATACGTAACACTGTGTCCGGGCGAGCAGAAACCGGCATCGGCCTTGGAAAATTACGACGCAGCCTGGCACCGTGACTACAACGCAGCCGGGAGCGAAATTCAGGTCTGGCGGACAGCCGGCGCCAACAAGAACTGGGGCGATCCCACCTGGGACCCGGACGCCACCGGCGATTATACCACCCTGGAGATCCCCAACGAGGAAATCGAGAAGATGTTCAAAATGGTGTACCTGCTGGTTGATTTCAAGGATCGGTTATACGACCCTGCCGACCCCGATGGAGCGCCGGATATCAAACTTGAGGACGACGGAGGCAACGAGGTACTCGATCTGATTATCACAATCAGCGCCGACGGTGGACAAATTCTGTACGAATGGAAAATGGACGACCAGCCTCCCTTCGAACGGATCATCTTCCCGAACACCGACTACTACTACCTCACCGGCGACATAAAGGACTTTAATATCGCCACAGAGTGTGTCCCCGAACCGGCAACAATGGGCCTGCTGGTTCTGGGCGGCATAGGCCTGCTCATCCGCAGGAAAAGAAACTGAACATTAGAAGAATACGGCATAATCAGGCCGCTCGTTGCGGACCTGGCAGGTTACGCCGGAAAAGACAAGTAAAGATAGAGGAGTACGAAAAATGAAAAAGACACTGATGCTCATTGCGGTTTTGGCGTTTGCAGCCGCACCCGTCATGGCCGAGGACATCTGGGATCCGCCGTGGGAAGAGAATCCGACCGATCCGCAATGGGAAGGCGGCGTTACCACCTACCAGCGCTGGGAGTTCGGCGAGAACCAGTACGAACCGGTAGAGATGGACAATAATTTCGGCGGCGCATCCGTCGAGTTCATCAACGGGGACTATCCCGCCTGGGTCGAAGGCTGGGACGGCACCGGCGCTGAAATCTGCACCTGGCACATCGGTGCGGATGATGTGAACGGCGGCGGAATCGACATCACCGTCTATAACAACCCCGAGCCGAACAAACGGAAGGTTATCTTCCTCCAGGTAACTTCGGACAATACGTGGGATGCGAACGGGCCTACGAGTGATCCCCCCGGAACGACAACCTATCCCCACCCACAGAGTGGCATCGGCGGTGAGTGGTATGTGTACACCGCGCAGATCGATATTCCGATCAATCCTGAGAAAGAGGTCATCCACATCGACTTCCCGTATTGCACGAATATCGCGGAGATCGTGGTTCATACGATCTGCGTTCCCGAACCGGCGACGATGAGCCTGCTGGTATTGGGCGGAATCGGCGCGATCCTGCGACGCAGGAAGAAATAAAAATATAAACGGTACACAAAATGAGTTCGCTCGCAGCGGCCTCAAGAGATGTTCTGTACAAATAGAAAGGAGTAAGAAGATGAGGAGTGAAGTAAAGATTTTAGTAATTATGGCCGCCTTCGGTCTGTTGCTGATTACCGCGGAGGCGACAGCAATTGTCGAGCCTGGTGGTCCGATCACCGACACCTTCTGGGTTGAGGTTGACGCAGACGGTGCAGCTATCGGTGGCGGTAGCGGCTACGACGCCGACGGCGACGGTGAGGGCGAGTGGTATCACTACCCGAATACCGGGTGGTGGAACGAGTGGTTCTACGACCATCCCTTCGACCCGGAGCGATGGAAAAAGATTGATATTTCCTTCAACATCGTTCCGCTCGATCCGGCGCTGGACAGTTATGCCGAGGTTACGTATAACTGGTCAACGCCGCTCTATCCGGCGAACCCCGACCAGCCGCCTCTTCCGGAGGGTCTGACGCCCGAACTGGAAGCTGACTGGATCGTGCGCGATGAACCGTACATCTTCGAGGGCGAAGTCCCCGTAGATGGTGCTTGCGTCACCGACTCTATCGATATTCTGGAATACAACCCGGAATGGATATCGGTCGATATTCAAGGATACAACTTCGAGATCACCTGCGGGTGCATCACTCACGAGTGCATCCCCGAGCCGGCGACGATGAGCCTGCTGGTTCTGGGCGGAATCGGCATGCTGGTGAGACGACGCCGGAAATAAGTTGCAAACAAAATCCTGCCCTACCCTGTGGGGCGGGTTTGGTTTTCACCATTGTCCGGTGTCCTGACCGGACACCGGACAATGGGTTTATACCGTGAACACAACGGGCACGCCTTCTTTTCACCGTTTTTTTCCTTGACAAAACCGCAAAACGCGGTACACTCATTATTGTTCCAACTCTCAGAATCGAACTCTCATTCAGAGAGCAACGGAGTTCATTTGTCTCGAATTGGAGCAGGATGCGGATATCGCTCGTTCGACCTGCTCGGACCGTCAAGTCGGGTTCCCGCGTCTTGCAAGGAGTGCTTATTTGCTTGTCCAGGCATTTGCCGAGAAACATCGGAGAATGATTTTTTCGTGTCGGTAGGCAAAGTGGTCTGGGCGGAGATAAACGCCCGCTCATCAGTGAAACCGCTCAATCGGCCCGACAGGACAAATACGCTAAACCAGTGCGACGACGGAGGTCATAACCCGTCGAAAACACCCCGTGAAACCCAAAGGAGACAATAGAGACAAAAGGAAAAATGGACGTTTACCGTAAGAAACAGGGGTATTGGAATGAACAGGAGGATGCCCCCGACTTGTTCTGATTGCAGAGCGATTACGCTGCAAATGTTCCCGAACCGTTCACAATGACGCTGCTGGTGCTCGGTTCGGCCGGCTTAATCCTCCGCCGGAAAAGATAAAGAGAGGCGAAGCTATAGAGAGTTGGTTTTATCGGAATTTGGAAACAATTAACGAACAGGAAAACATTTCAGAAAAGGAGCAAAAAATGAAAACCGCAACAAAAACACTGATGCTTATTGCTGTACTGGCGTTTGCAGCCGCACCGACAATGGCGAACCCTGTGAATGTGTACAGTCAGGACGGTCCTCAGGATCCGCTGGTCATCGAAGGTCCGGTACACGAATTGGGCGACGGGTTCCCGGCCAACGAATTGATCGAATCATCCAATCGGCCCACGGATGAGACGGCATGCGATGATCCTGGCAGCGAACCGGATGATCCGGCTATCCCCAACGTGCTGGTAACCATGACCAACCTTACCAGGGTTGATTGGCATGACGTTCATTATGTTGCGGATCCGGAAACCGGTATTACCAACTTCGACGGGTGGATCGGCAACATGGGGGCGACAGACGCACAATTCGCCTTCAGGATCGACAACATCGGAATCAATAGACCGTTGGTCTCCGAGAGCATAATAGTGGACAACATCTTCCAGGCCAACGAAACGTGGGAGTTCATCATCCAAGATTTCGTCAATCAGATGGGCGGCCCACCTACGCCCTTCGATAGCCTGGGCATTGCCGGCAGGAGCGGCGGCTGGCCTCCCTCGACGGGCAGCATCATTGCGGTTCCCGAACCGGCGACAATGAGTCTGCTGGTATTGGGCGGAATCGGCATGCTGGTGAGACGACGCCGGAAATAATCCACAGATTTGCAGGGATTACGCTTCATTACCCCAAACCCACGGACTGCGTTCCGTGGGTTTGGTTTTTTAATCAAAAAGACACACTTTCCCCCATAGATTCATCCCACATCGGTATCAAGAGACAAAGATTTGGGGGGACGGGACTTACATTTTTTACCCTGTTCCGAATCGGCGAAATTTGGTGTATTTTTACCATTTCGGGGCGGAATCCCTTGACAAATACAGCCGCTGTGTGGTATATTTGGGTGATTATGGCAACTTCGGTTTCCCCAAAAACATCTCCTGGAAAGTCAGGACGCGCTCATAGATTGCCGATTCGCACCTACGATGCGGCATTGAGGTATCTCTTTGCGCAAACGGACTACGAGCAGATGCTTCGAGTCCGTTACAACCGCGATACTTTCAGCCTGGTTCGCATGAGGTCGCTCCTGAAGCGTCTTGGCGATCCGCATAAAAAGTTGCGCAGCGTTCATATCGCCGGTACAAAGGGAAAGGGTTCCACCGCGACGATGCTCTCGGCGATGCTCCATTCCTGCGGGCACAAGGTCGGGCTTTACACCTCACCGCACGTGATGGACATCCGCGAACGGATACGGATAAATGGAGAGGTCATCCCACGCGCCGCCCTGACGCGCTACATTAATAAAGTAGCCATACACGTCGAACGGATGAGCAACGACAAGCCGACCTTCTTCGAGATATTCACAGCCATTGCTTTTATGTACTTCGTGGATGAGAAAATCGACATAGCCGTTCTTGAGACGGGTCTCGGCGGCCGGCTTGACAGTACCAACGTCGTCAAACCGATGGTGGTCGGGTTCACCAACATCTCTCTGGATCACATTCACCAGCTTGGCGACACGGTCGAAGCCATTGCCGGTGAAAAGGCGGGGATACTTAAGCGCGGCGTACCGGCAGTGTCGGTCCGTCAGGTTCCCGCCGCAGAAGCCGTCCTGACAAAGGCGGCCAAGCGGGCCAATGCGCCGTTACTGATTACTGGAAAGAATATCGATTTCAGTTATCGTTTCGAGTCGTCGCGTGAGGACGGTCCGCAGACCCGCGTCTGTCTGACCACGTCACGCAGCAGGTTCGAGCACCTTCCCGTCCCGTTAATGGGCGAGCACCAGGCATTGAACTGCGGACTTGCCCTTGCGCTGTTGGATCAGATTAAGAAGCACGGGTTTGATATTGACGATTCCGCCGCCATTGAAGGGCTTTCCAGGGTCAGCCTTCCGGGGCGGATGGAACTGATAAGGGAAAACCCGCGAATCCTCGTCGATGGCGCTCACAACGGCGCTTCGATGGAGGCGTTGATGCGATCCGTCGGGCAGTATATCCCTTACGATTCGATGGTGGTAATCTTCGGATGTTCCGCCGACAAGGAAATTCCCGGTATGCTCGGTCAGTTGATGCGTGGGGCCGACAAGGTTATCTTCACCGCCAGCAACAACACACGCGCCGTTGACCCTGACGACCTGGCTCAACGATACGAAGATCGCTCGGGAAAACACGCGCAGGTAGCGCCCACCCTCGCCGAAGCCATTCGCCTCGCCAACAACGCCGTTACTCGCGGAGACATCATCTGCATAACGGGAAGTTTCTACCTCGTCGGTGAAGCAAAGAAACTACTTGGTAATTCGTAATTGGTAAAAAAATACCCGATGCCCAGTTACTGATTGCTCACACTGACCAAGTACGTAGCACGGGCGTCTCACGTAGTGAGACGCCCGTGCTACGTATTCGGTCACACTGTCCCGTCTGTTACGCCATCCGTTACGCTTCCGTAACGGGCGACGACATGGTGGGTGGTTGCCTCGTGAGCCAGCGGAAGATGGACGGCTTCCTTGCCGAAGCGGCGGGCCGGAAATACCGATGCGGGCCTACCATTGATGACGACTTCCCCCAGAGTCGAACCCTCATGTCGCGGCGGAAGGATTACCGATAGTCCGCCACAGGGCGTCCCGCCGGTAACGGTAAATGTCAAGTCGGTCCCGTTCCATTCGGCCTCCCCCAGCCGATACGTATCGCGCGCTTCCCAGAAGTCGCACCATCGGTCGATGGACCAGATGGGCATGTTGTGTCGCCGGGCGGCCTTCATAAGCGCCCGTGCGTGTGGGCCTGAGAATTCCGCATAATTGCACGGATGGATTACCACGCAGAAAGGAACGTGGAAAAACCGGGTTGAGTCTTCGAAGATACGCTCGACAAGCACCTCCCACTGCTCGGAAGAGAGTTTGGCCGAATAGTAACTCGTAGGATGGAAGCCCCCGTCGTCGCTCATGTGGACGTACTGCTCCCAGACATTGATCAGGTCTCCGTCGGGTCCGACGAAGCGGCTCGGCAAGGCTGACCCCCATTGCCCGTAAGGCCGCCAGTCCCGCGATTCCGCCGGTTCCAGGGACGCCGAAGCAAGGTTGCTGGACATGCGGATGCCCATTTCCTCCCACATGCGGATCATCTCCATGTAGCCCGGCCAGCAGAGGGCGTGGTTGCGGATGGTCCGCACTCCCTCGCCCTGCGTGCGAATGAACAGTTCCACCTCGTCTCGCAAGGCCTGGAGTTGCTGTTGAACAGGCTGGTCGCCGTACTTGGTGATATCGGGATGGACGCTGATAGTATGCCCGCGAGCCTCCATCTCGCGTCGGATTTCCGGCGTCATCTCCGTATGGTGAGGAACGATATAGAGCGTCATCGTCCCGCCCATCGCCTCCACGTCGTGCATCTCATGGAAGTCAAGGTCCACCGGCCTGTGGTCCTCGTCGCCTGAGAACAGAAGGATCGCCGGCGCCATGTCGGGAAGTTGCCACAGCATCGGCATCGGCCCGTACGACTCGCAATAGTGTCGAACGACGTCCACCAATAGCCTCGCCAGCATATCCGAACAGGGCGTCCAGCCCCACTCGGTTCCACCAACATCAACGGCAAATCGCTCCGGCCGGGGATACGGAACGCCTTCGGTCGGTCTGTCGGCAAGGGCTGGGTCGCCTTGGCGAAGCAGCGACACGCCAGCCGGTAAATCGAAGGAAAAAACCACAAGATTCCCCTTCCCGACAGGACGGGCGATAATGGCTGGGCTTTCCGAATTGCACCGGTCCAATTCAAAGACGTATCCCCAGACCGTCGGAGTATCCTGACAGGCGTAGGTCAGCACTTTCCCGGGGATGGGTAGTTGCTGCCCGCGCAGTCCCGCCGCAGGGCGCACAAGCCTCAGTCGGCAGTGGTTCTCCTTTTGGCCTTGGATGTCGAGTCCTGCCTGCCGGGCGAACTCGCCTTCAGGCGCGAAGGCGACCACGCATCCGCCCGCGCGGGCATAGGCGACCAGCGCCGATGCGTGAGTGTCGGCGGTATTACCGTCGGCGATTACCACGGCTACGTCGTCCGGCACGGGCTTCTGAAGCGCCTCGACGCCAACCGTTTCAGCCAGCGCCAGACCCCACATCCGAAACATCTCATCAATGTATGCAGACTTGTCTATCTCGCCGTCGCTAACAATCCAGACACGCATGAGTTCAGGTCTCCTTCTTCGGCTAGGTGGCACGGTCAAGCAATTCGAGGTCATGTGACCTCGAATTACTTGGCCGTGGCGAAGTCTCCAGGCGACACCACGGCCAAGCTCCACTTCGTTACGCTTGACCGTGCCACCCATCTATCAAATCAGGTGTTGTGGAATATTAGGTTTTCTTCGGTAGTTGGCCGACCGGGCGGTCCGGTCCGGGGCGAAAGTCGGGGACCTTGAACTTTACCGAGTCCTTCTCGACCGATTCGCTCGCCAGTATCGCCGGAGCCGTCACCTCGCAGGCCTTATAGACGTCCATATCGACGGGCACGCCGTTGAGTATCGCGTCGCGGAACGTGGCAAAGATGGTAGCGTCTGCGCCACCGTGACCGCTGGTGCGAACGTAATCGTCGGATTCTCTGCCGTACTCGTCGGATTTCAGCGGGTAGGTGCTCCAATCCATCGCCGCTGGTTCGTTATCGTGCGTTCCCATCGCGGTGGTCCACATCTTGCATTAGTCCCACCCTGCCCGTTTCCATTCGACCGATCCTTCCGTGCCCATCAGTGCGTACCAGTGATGGCCGGTCTCGCCACGATGCGGTACGGGGCAGTTAAACCCGCACGACAGCCTCATCAGCGTCCCCTTGGCCGTAAGCATCAACGCAACCTCTATGTCCGGTTTCCCAGCCTCCGGGACGCGAGAATTCTCCGGCAGCGTGCCCATAGCGACGACCTCGACGACACGATCATCGAGTATCTTCAGCAGCGGGCTCAGTTCGTGTGGCAGATACAGGATGGGATGCAGGCCGTTTCGCCACGTCGGACGGGCGTGCGGATTGGAGCGGGCCTCGTCCAGCGACAGGTATCGGCCGGTCTGATCGTCGTAAAAGAACCAATGCATACCGTAGTATCCGATGTACTGCCCTTCGGCGTGGACTATCCTGCCCAGCGTTCCGTCCTCGACGATCCGCTTCCATGCATCCACGAAGCCCCAGTGACGTGCCTGCTCGCCGAGTTGGTAGATCAGTCCCGTCTTCTCAACGGCAGCGACGAGCCGCCAAAGGTCTTCCATAGTAAAAGCGGCGACGACCTCCGTCATAACGTGGACACCGGCTTCGAGCGCCTCGACGGCCAGATCGACCTGCGTGTCGGGATCGCTGCATATACCGACCGCATCAAGCGAGGCATCCTTCAGCATGGTAGAGAAATCATTAAAGGATGCCACGTCCGGGTCGTTGACGTCCCGCATGGTTTTTTCTATCTGCTCGGTGAACCGGTCGCAGACGGCAACGAGTTTGTAGCCTTCCATTTGGCCGAAGTGTTTGGCCCAGCATTCCCGGCCCCGAGGACCCAAGCCGACCAGACCGACGCGAATTTCCTTCATAACGAGATTCCTTTCGATTCAGCATGTCCTGATACGTCGGCATCTTACTTACCCGTCCAGCCGTTCCAAAAGCAAAAAAAGGAAAAAAAGAAAAAAGGACATCATAGTGGCAAGCGTCGCAAATAGTATTACAATGGTCCGAGTTTGATTCTGAAAGGATCCCGATTGTGGCGGAAGAATTTTTTACTCGCGAGTTCGATAACGGACTGACTCTGGTAGCCCAACCGATGGCGCAGGTTTCTTCATCGGCGATAACAATCGCCCTGCCGGCGGGAGCGTCCCGCGATCCGGCTGACTCTGCAGGCTCGGCATCGACGGCGTCGCTCTGGCTTCTGCGGGGAGCGGGCGACCGCGATACGCGACAAATCAACGACGTGCTGGACTCGCTCGGATGCCAACACCACGAGGCCGCCCAGAGTGAGCATCTGCTCGTCTCGGCTGCTCAACTGGGAAGGAACCTTCCTAAGGTCCTGGAAGTCTATGCCGACATTCTCGGCAGACCTCGCCTGACCGATGAGACCTTCATCCCCTGCCGAGACCTCGTCGCGCAAATACTCGACGGTCTGGAAGATGAACCGATGCGCAACTGCCACGTGCTGATGCGTGAGAAGTTTTATCCGTCGCCGCTGGGCAGGAACCCGCTCGGAACGAAAGAATCCCTGTCCGGTCTGAAACCCGAATCGCTGCGGAAACATCTGAAAAACCACCTGACGCCGAACGGAACGATTATGGCGGTGGCTGGGAATTTCGACTGGAAAGAACTTTCAGAAACAGTTGAAAAACACTTCGGCGACTGGAACGGTCCGACACCGGACGAAGTATCGACCAGTCCGGCCGAACAGGGCGCCACGCATATAACCAAGGACACCGCCCAGGTCCAGATAACGCTGGCGTACCCGGCTGCGACTATTAACGACGAACTCAACTACGCCGCGAGGATAACGCAGATGATCCTTTGTGGTGGAATGGGCGCTCGTCTGTTCACCGAGGTTCGCGAAAAGCGAGCGTTGGTCTATGCGGTAGTGGCGCGGTACCACAGTCTCAAGGATTTTGCCGGTTTGTTTGTCTATGCCGGAACGACGCCGCAACGGGCACAGGAGACGCTGGACGTTACCGTCGGCGAGTTGCGCCGCCTGGCCGAAGGCGTGGGCGAAGATGAACTTGCCCGCGCACGGACGCAACTCAAAAGCGCCTTGATCATGCAGGGCGAATCGACATCCGCCCGCGCAGACGCGCTGGCGGGAGATTTCTTTCACCTGGGTCGGCTGCGGGGTCTGGATGAGATTTCCGCAGCGATTGACGCCGTAACCGTACAAGACGTAATGGAATACGTCCACGCGTTCCCAGCCGAGAACCTGACAACACTGACCATCGGACCTGATAAACTCCAGGCTCCGAATCCGACATAACACACACCGGAGATTCATATGCAGTTCAAGCAACAGACCCTCCCGAACGGCCTGACGATAATCGCCGAGGTCAATCCATCCGCCGCTTCAATGGCAGCGGGATTTTTCGTCCGCACCGGAAGCAGGGATGAATCGCCCACGCTGCCGATCTCCGGCGTAAGCCACTTCCTCGAACACATGATGTTCAAGGGAACCGACCGACGAAGCCCGTTCGACATCAACCGCGAGTTCGACGAAATGGGGGCTGCTTACAACGCCTTCACCTCAGAAGAGAACACTGTGTACTTCGGCGCGGTGCTTCCGGAATTTCAGAACCGCGTCCTGGACCTGCTGGCCGATATGATGAGGCCCGCCCTTCGGGAAGATGATTTCCAGACCGAAAAGAAGGTCATACTGGAGGAAATCGCCCTCTACCAGGACCGCCCACAGTTCCGATTGTACGAAAAAATCATGGCCAGCCACTTTGGTGAGCATCCGCTCTCGCACAGCGTCCTCGGCACGCCCGAATCGATCCAGGCCCTGAAACGCGACGACATGCTGGACTATTTCAACCGGCGTTACAGTCCGGGAAACGTAACGCTGGTAGCTACGGGCAACCTCGACTGGGACGCCCTCGTCGATAAGGCTTCTTCGTCGTGCGGACACTGGAAGGCTTATTCTGTCTCGCGCGATACGCCCGAAAGCCTCGGAACACGCCAATCCGACGCTATCGTCGATGCCAAACTCCTCCGTCAGCATATCGGGACGATGTCGGCGGGGCCTGGCGCGCAGGACGAGAGACGATATGCCGCCTGCGTACTGACAACGATCCTCGGCGACGTCGTCGGAAGCAGACTGTTCTACGCATTGGTCGAGCCGGCAATTGCAGAAGAGGCCTCCTGCACTTACGAACCGCTGGACGGGACGGGCATATTCGTAACCTTCATCAGCGCCGATCCGGACCGCGCATCCGAAGCCGTTAAAATCGCACGCGACGAATACGACAAATTCATGGTCGATGGTCCGACCGATCAGGAAATGGACGCCGCAAGGAACAAAATCGCATCCGCCGCAACGATCAAGGGCGAACTTCCGATGGGAAGGCTGACGGCGCTGGGGTTCGACTGGGTCTATCGGCAGGAATACAAACCGCTGGCTGATCACATTGAGCGAATCTTCGCCGTTACTTCCGAGCAGGTTCACGAACTGGCGAAACAGTGCGACCTGAACGCCACGACAACACTGACGCTGGGACCGAATGAGTAATCTCCTTTCCGACAAGCGCATAACCGTAATGGGTCTGGGCCGATTCGGGGGCGGGCTTGGCGTAACGCGATGGCTCGTCGAACAAGGCGCGTGCGTAACGGTTTCCGACCAAGCCGGGGCTGATGAACTCGCCGAACCGCTTGCCGCTCTGGATGGCCTGGACGTAACGCTGCACCTCGGCGGACACGAGGAATCGGACTTCGTCGAGGCCGACCTGGTCGTCGTCAATCCCGCCGTCCCGTTCGATTCGCCGCATATCCAAGCCGCCCGCGAAGCGAACGTCGAACTGACGACCGAGATAAACCTGTTCCTCGCCCGCTGCGCCGCGCCGGTCGTCGGGATTACAGGCTCGGTCGGAAAATCGACCACCACCGCAATGACCGGCGCGATACTTTCAGCCTGCAAGCCCACCCACGTCGGCGGAAACATCGGGCGAAGCCTGCTGGAGAGTCTGCCGGACATCAAACCGAACCACGTCGTCGTTCTGGAACTGTCCAGTTTCCAATTGTCGTACCTGCCTCTGCTCGCGCAAAGCCCGCATGTAGCATTAGTTACCAACCTCTATCCGAACCACCTCGACCGTCACGGCAGCATGGCCGAGTACGCCGACGCCAAGAAAAATATCTTCCGCTTCCAATGCCCGGACGACGTGCTGATCGTCAACCGCAACGATTCGGAAGTGGCGTCCTGGACCGACCAGGCCCCCGGCAGGACAGACACATTCAGCGCCGTCGATGAGCCGTTTGACCTGAATGTTCCGGGATTACACAACCAGGCCAACGCACAGGCAGCGTGGTCAGTCGCCAGACAATTCGACGTGCCCCGCACCGTTGCCGCTGAGGCTTTGTCCGGTTTTGTCGGTCTGCCACACAGGCTCCAACTGGTAGCCCATCGCGACGGCGTGCGGTACTTCAACGACTCCAAATGCACCACACCGGCAGGAGCCGTCGTCGCACTTGAAGCCTTCCCCGCTCGCAACGTTGTCATCATCGTTGGCGGATATGACAAAAAGGTCGATTTCGGCGAGTTGTGTGCAGCCTTGGCCGATCGCGCCAAAGCCGTTGTTACCACCGGTCAGACTGGAGAAGCAATCGCCGATGGTGTCGAATCCGCACGGGGCGATGCCGGTGTACTGTCTGTCATTCGCGAGCCGGAGTTCGCTGCCGCCGTCGTTGCAGCCCGCGACCTTGCTGAATCCGGCGACGTGGTGCTTCTCTCGCCCGCCTGCGCCAGTTTCGACCAATTCCAAAACTACGAACAACGCGGTAAGACGTTCATGCGAATGATCAATAGTCAAGTAAGGTTTCCCCCCGAATTCCCGGTAGGGACACAAGAGACAACACCGTTATAGATTTGCATTATGGCTGAATCATCAATACCAAAGAACCATCTCATCCACGAACCGCATATCGACACCCTCTGTCCGCCATGCACACATACAACACACTTGGAGCATATGTTCAACTCATCAAGAACAACATTCACCACCCCATGATCAATCTCCACTTGCTCATAGGGAATATTTTTCTTCCTTACCGCTACAAAAGCCATGCGAATATCCGTAAGAACGACATGAGGCGATCCGGTACCAACAAACACTCGAAATTGTATTGGCACAAACATCCAAATCGCCATAGCGATCAGAAAGACACCAACAACCCAGAATGGCACTACAATACGCGAATCACCCATAGCCAAGCCAAGTGATACAGTGATAAGCAAGAGAAGAGATATACCAGGCACGCCGAAAGCTATTCGACTAAGCCAACTTATATTCTTCGTATAGACAAGTTCTTTTTCTTTTTCAGCCACGTGTCGGCTATGGGGTATTAGCGAATCCTTCATGTTCATGCCTCGTACACAATTGAATTCCGGAATTCCGGATAGCGCCGGCCTCTTCACTGACTTGAGGTACCAAATTGGCGCCTCAAGTCGTTACTCACTTGATGTTCCAAAATGGAATATCAAGTTTTCGATATCATCAGACCTCCAGTTCCGCATCGGCGTTTAGTTTGTGCGCGTAGTGGCGGCGGACCGGTTCGATGTGGGCGGCGATGAATTCGTCCACCTGTTGCGGTGCGCGCCCAATGAAACCAGTCGGGTCAAGTAGCGAATTGATGTCCACGTCCGCGAAGGCGGCGTCGGCCTTGAGGCGGGAAATCAGATCGTTAGGCTGGCCGTGGACCTTCACCTGCTCGCCGGCGGCAATGGAGTGTTGACGTATCTTCTCGTGCAGGTCCTGCCTGTCGCCGCCGGACTTGACGGCTTCCATCAGGATGCGCTCGGTAGCCATAAACGGCAATTCGTTTGCAACGTGCGAAGCAATAGACTCATCGTACACCACCAGTCCGCGCGCGACGTTCAGGACAATCCGCAATATACCGTCAGCGGCCAGGAAGGCTTCGGGAATCGCCAGCCTCTTATTGGCAGAATCGTCCAACGACCGCTCAAGCCACTGTTCAGCGGCGGTATGCAGCGGCGAAACCGACACGTCCATCAGGAACCGCGCCAAAGCCGTCGCCCGCTCGCAGCGCATCGGGTTACGCTTGTAAGGCATTGCGCTGGAGCCGACCTGCTTCGCCCCGAAAGGCTCATCGACTTCCTTCATCCCGCTCATCAGGCGAATATCGTTGCAGAACTTGTGCACCGACGCGCCGATGCCGGCAAGGGTCGCTGCGATCCGGGCATCGACCTTCCGGCTATAGGTCTGACCCGTAACCGGACAAATCCGCTCGAAGCCCATCTTTTCCGCCACCGCCTTTTCCAGCGACTGGACCTTCGCATGGTCGCCGTCGAACAGCGCCAGGAAACTGTCCTGCGTGCCGGTAGTGCCCTTGACCGACCGGAACGCCAGCGAGTCGAGCCGGTGCTGAAGTTCGCCCAGGTCCGTTACGAAGTCGTAGCACCACACAGCCGATCGCTTCCCGACGGTCGTCAGTTGTGCCGGCTGATAATGCGTAAATCCCAGGCAGGGCAGAGATCGGTATCGCTTCGCCAGCGAGCCGAGCGCGTCGATAACGCCGGCCAGTGAACCGGCGAGAATATCCATCGCCTCGCGCATCAGTATCAGGTCGGTGTTATCGACGACGAACTGGCTGGTAGCGCCGAGGTGGATTATCGGCCTGGCCGAGGGCGCAGCGTCACCGAAGGTGTGGATGTGGGCCATTACGTCGTGGCGGAACTTTTTCTCGTATTTGGCCGCTGCGGCGAAGTCAATGTCGTCGAGATGGTCGGACATATTCTTCAGTTGTTCGTCGGTGATGTTCAGACCCAGTTTCTGCTGGACTTGCCCCAGCGCCAGCCAAAGTCGCCGCCAGGTCGAGAACTTGCGTTGCGCGCCGAACAGTTCCCGCATTTCCAATCCCGCGTACCGCCCAGCCAACGGACTTTCGTATTCGATGTGGTCGTTCATAGCGATGATAGTTTAACTCTCATGGACCTCTTTGTCATCCGTATAATACATATCTGTCCCCCTGTTTTTCTGATTTTTATCGGAAAATGGGTTGACAAAAAGCCCATTTGCCCTTATGATGTTTTTTTGCGATTGGTGCTCAATTGCTGTTGCTTGGGTTGTGCATTTGCTCGAAAGGAGGAGGCTCTGCTCGTTTCGGTCGTCCTGGAACGTTAGACCTCTTTTTCAGCGGAAGAATGGTCGATTTCCATTCTGCTTTTTCAGGAGGATTTGCTCATGGCTCGTTTTTTTGGTTTCAGGTTAGCGGCTCTAGGTCTTTTTCTGTGCATCACGCTGATTTTCAGTTTGTCGACGGCAAGTGCGGACACAATTGCGCACTTTGACACGTCCCTCGGTTCGTTCGACGTCCAATTGTACGACACCGCCACCCCGGTTACAGTTCAGAACTTTCTGAATTACGTTACCAGCGGAAGGTACCAGGACTTATTCGTGCACCGGTCAATACCGAATTTTATCATACAAAGCGGCGGTTTCACATATGACCAACCGTATGTCGAAGCCGTGCCTCCCTTCGATCCGATCGTCAACGAGTTTGACCCATCAAGGTCAAACGTTCGCGGGACTATCGCAATGGCCAAAGTTGGTCCTCAATATGATGGTCAAGGCGACCTTATCCCCGGTACCGGTCCGGATTCTGCTACGAGTCAGTGGTTTTTCAACCTTGGCGACAACTCATCCAATCTGGACAACCAGAATGGCGGGTTCACTGTATTCGGAGAGGTTCTCGGCGACGGCATGGATGTGGTAGATGCGATTGCCGCGGTGGATATTTTTCGTTTTGCCAGTCCTTTCGACGATCTGCCCCTGCGGAACTACACCCAGGACGACTATGATAATCTTGTTCCGATAACAGACGATAATGTCGTACTCGTTAATATATCCGTTCCCGAACCGACTACGTTGGGACTGTTGGCTGTTTGCGGTTTGGCAATGGTAAGGCGGAGGCGTAAGAAATAACCCTTTGGGGAAATCGCACTGGTCCGCAAGAAAACTCAAAAGGTCGCCGCAGAACGCGGCGGCCTTTTTATTTATTCCGACGGGGGTGAAATGGTCCATCGGACAATCTGTTCCGGACTGTGATTTTTGCCCTTCATTTGAGACTTTCCTTTCCATCATGTTTTACGCCTTTTTCTTCAGAAAATCTCTCATTTCAACTGGTACAGTTTTTGGGGGGCAGGCCACGTATTAACAAGCGCGTTCGCGTTTGCGCGCGCAAACGCGAACGTAAAAATCAGGGGGGACAAAAAAAGCAAAAAAATAATTTCGTTGGCCCCCAAGGACTTACGTC
>JAUVIQ010000026.1 GCA_030592655.1 Planctomycetales bacterium
ATTTCCAATTTCCAATTTCCAATTGAAAGAAACACTCGAATGTCTTTTTTTCAATTGGAAATTGAAAATTACGAAGTTTTAGAGCCCCTTTATCCACCCATCCAGCGTTTTGAGTCGTTCAGCCGGACTCGCCTTTTGGTCGTAATCTTTCAAATTCGGCGCCAGCGTCAAGAGGATATCGATGATGGCCTTTTCGCTCGCGGGGTTCGGTTTCTCCGAAGATATTATTTTTCGCAATTGTTCAATCAGCGGCCTGATCGCCCTGTCCTTCATTGTCGCCAGTTCGCCGGCAGCGGCTTGGCGTGCGGTATCATTTCCGGTCAGTCTGGCGACCAGCGTCGCAACCCGTTGTTTATCGGCAAGTTGCTGTTGGGCCTTGGCTTTGCGGAGGATTTCGGTTAGTGCTTTGACCTGCGGCTTACTCGTGTACATGTGCGTGGGCAATCGCTGCAGCGCCGCTTCGGACAAGCGCACGGCTGCATTCCAGTCTTTCTCTGCCAACAAAGCATTGAGACGTTCCTGAATCGCAGCAACCGCCGCGTTGAATTGCCCGGCGTCTTTGCCGGTATTACATATCTCCGTCAAGGCCGATGCGTCCCCTGACGCCAGCAGGATTTTTATCCATTCGATCCATATCTTCGGCGCTCGTGGGTCTTTGGTCTTGACCATTGCAGCGTGTACAGCGGAAAGTTCTCCGGCGGCTTCAGCCGGTCGTCCCGCTTTCAGCAACAAACGACCCAAACGAAGACGAACGGGAATCCATTTATCCGTCTGCTCGGCGGGTATTTTTTCGGACCGGAGTTTCAGCACGTCGATAAGATATTCTCCCGCGTCGCCGCGCTGTGTGAGTTTCTTCGTCAATTCCTGCAACTTCGCAGTATCGACCTTTTTCAACAGGTCCATAACGACCGACCATGCCTGTTTGCGAACGGCAGCGTCCGGCTCAACCTTCGCGTCGGTGCGGGCGAGGATTGTGTCGATATGCTCAACACCACCAAGCAAACCGACCGCCGCTATGGCGGCCAGACGCACACCCCGATCATCGTCTCGCACCAGCGGTGCTATCGACGAAACGCTATCGGCAAGCCTGATCCGCCCAAGAGCCTTGATCCCGCTGAGTCGCACCGTAGCGGCGGGGTCCTTAAGCGCCGACGTCAGCAGCCCGACCAAACGCTTGTCTTTCAGTACGCCCATCGCCTCGAGCAGTGCTTCGCGCAGACCGGCTGAACCGTTACCTGCTTCGGTTTTATAACGCTTCGTCAGCGCCGACGACGCCTTATCCCGGCGCTCATCGGAAAGACCGTTCTTCTCGACTATTCGTGTCAGCGCGCCTGCCGCCGCCGATGCGACTTTCCGATCCGGTTCGGAAATACCCTCCAGAATCCGCCCCCACGCCGAAGCATCTCCCAGAAGTCCAAGCCCCTGGTAAATCGCCCGACGGACCTCGCCGGATCGTTCGACCTTCAATCGACCCGTGAGAATTTTCGATGCCTGCTTGTCGGCAATGTTCGCCAGCAGTATGACGGCGACTGCCCTGACGGCAGGGTCCGCATCCGTTACCTTCGTCAGGACTTGCGCCTTCAAAGCGGCTTCGGGTTTCTTACCGGCTGACAGACGCTGCCGGATAATTTTGACACCAACCAGTCGGACCTCCGCCAACGGGTCCGACAGCATCTCTTTCAACAGTGCGTCCCGTCCGCCCGGCGGAGTGGCGGTGTACAAATCGTTCATAGCCGCCGCGAGACGACGACGAAGTTCGGCGTTTTTGCGTTTGAGGTCCAGGTTCGCGCCGGCGAGGTTGTCGGCAAGGTCAGCCAACCATTCCGAACGACGCCTTGACCGGTTCTTCGACCACCACCGCTTCCACTGTTGCGGATCCCGACCAAATGCCCGAATACTTGTCAAATTGGTCATCGCATCGCAGGAAGCGTTGCGGATCGTTTCATCCTTTTCGTTCAGGAGCGACACCAAAGCATCGACAGCCTTTTTATCCAGAACCCGCTGCATCGCCGAAATGACCACCAGGCGGATATCTCGATCGGTCCGCCGGTTCGAGACGATGCGAATAAGTTCGTCAAGCCCGCCGAATTCTTTGCAGGTCGCCAGCGCTTCGGCTGCAGGCGTGCGAATCGCCGGTTCGTCGGAAGTAAGCATCGCCACGAGCGGTTTGACAAATTGCTTCTCGGCGTTCCCGGACCGGACAATAGCGTCGGCGACAGCGATTTGGGCGGGACGGTTGGACGAATCCGCCAGGAAATCACGCAGCGCAACCGCGGCTTGCGGGTAAGCCCGCCTCAACAGCAGCGTCGCCGCCTCGCCCTTTGTTTTGGCGGTTCGCTCAGGGTCGGAAAGTTGGGTCTTGAGTGTCTTCAGTTCGATTTGCTGATCGGGCGTCAGCGGCGGCAAGTCAGACCTCACAGCGCAGGTCGCCACACCCACAACCATGACGCCGACAACCACCGAACAAATGTGCCTAAAAATCTTCACCATGCCCACCATCTTCCCATTTTCATATATCGACAGGACACAACTTTATATCTATTGAATCCTCCCGTCCATCGTCCGATGCGGAGAAAAACAAAATTTATCCGCCGCTCTTACTCAAGACGACCCGATCCCATGCCGATTGGTCTTGTGGGCGTCATTGAACATGAGTCGATGCCGCCTCGCGGTAAAAGGCGAATACGTCGTAGAAATCTGCAAGGAATGTCGCTGTGTCCATGAAAATATTAGTCGTAGATTCCGATTGGTCGTTCCTCCGCCAGGCGAGAGACCTTCTTGAGCCGCATGGTCATTACGTCGTTCACGAAGTTGACGCCGACCGGGCGTTTCAACGGTCGCTGAAATGGCATCCCGACGTTATCATGGTCTCCACGGAGCACGAATCCTGCTGCGACGGTAATCTGCTTAGCGATTTGGCGCGCCTTACACCCCGCCCGGCGATCCTCCTGGTCTCCGCGATGACCGATTTCGAGAAGGCATGGCGAGCCTGGCAGCGAGGAGGCGACGAAGTCCTCTTCAAACCGCTTCTGCACTCCAGCGAGTTGCACACAGCCATTATGAGCGCAAGGCAAAACGCCGTCTGCCCGTCACGCCGACCCGCCGTCAGACCGCTGGCGCTGTCGGCGTAAAAAACCCCCTTCAACGGTAAATCTCCATCAAACCGGCGGTAAAACTTGCTTCGCTGCGCCGGAAAGTCTATTATGAGGGCGTCTGATTGATAGACTCAAAAGGCGTTCTACAAGTATTTCAGGAGTCTGGATTATGGTATCTCATGTCCCAGTGGTGATTGAGCAGGATGAGGATGATGTATTCATCGTTTCTGCCCCGACACTTCGTGGCTGCCACAGTTATGGTAAAACTCTCAAAGAAGCGATGAAGAATATCACCGAAGCAATCCTTCTCTGTCTATATAGAGAACCCCAACAGCAGTGATGAACGACGAAAGATTTATGTCCGCTGCCATTACCGCTGCAACCGAAGGCGTCGAAGCCGGGCAGACACCATTCGGAGCCTGCATCGTACGCAACGGCGAAATCATCTCTGCCGCTCATAATGCCGTATGGCAAAACACCGACATCACCGCCCACGCCGAAATCCAAGCCATCAGGGACGCCTGCCGGAAACTGGATACAATCGACCTGACCGGGTGTGTGATTTACTCGACCTGTGAACCTTGCCCGATGTGCTTCGCCGCGTGCCACTGGGCGAAAATTTCCAAAATCGTATTCGGCGCGCGAATCGCCGACGCCGAACAAGCCGGCTTCAGCGAACTAACCATTTCCAACGAGCAGATGAAAACCATCGGCCACAGCGGAATCGAAATCGTCGGCGACTTCCTCCGCGACGAATGTGTAAAACTCTTCGAATCCTGGGCAGGACGCGAGGATAACCGACCTTATTAGAATCTCTGCCCGAAGAATGGATGTGGTTGTTCCAGTCATATTGGTTTATAATGGATACCAGAGACAAATCTATACTTCCGACTGAGGATTCAGAAATTGTGTGCTTTCGATCCCAAACGGGCCAAATCATACCTTGACTATAATGGCGAAATAAACGCTGTTGAAGGTAAAGGAATACACTCTTTCGAGGATGCTTTCCGGGACACGATTCGCATGTTTAATGATCTCGGTATCAAATTTGCGCTATTCGGCGCACACGCCGTCGCTGCTTATGTTTCTGATCATCGCGCTACTCATGATGTGGATGTAGTTACCTCACGTGAAAACATTTCCACGATTCTGCGCCACGCCTCACACTATGGGTTTGATCGAATAACCGAGGATGACAAAGCACCAATCCAGTCCTTTCAACATCGCAGCGGCATTCCATTGGACATCATTTTCGATGCGAGAGGTTTTGCTGATTTGGAGCAGGTCAGAATGCTTCCATTCGGTAACATGGGGCTGGTGCCTGTTGCTTCGCCTGTAGATATTGCTTTCAGTAAGCTAAGGACACAAAGCACAGATTGGCAACGGAAACCCGAAAAACGCGCAAGCGATCTTGCAGACCTTATTCAACTGATAAGGGAAAACCCGCAACTTGCAGACCAACTCATGGATAGACTCGGACCGATAAAACCCACAGAATTTGCGGAAACCGGTAACGAGAAAACGCGGCTTCGTGCAATTTTGAGGGATGTTTGCTCGGAGGCAATGGTTTCGATCTCCGAAAAGGTTATGAGTACACCGGCAACCTTCATTACGACGTTAATAACGGTGTTAGTTTTGATTATGCTTTTGCTCGCTCTGCTGATCTGGTTATCGACCATCATATAAGTGCATTGAAAGCCTCCCTTGCTACGCCTTATGCCGCAGGACTTTCCCGATAGGTTCAGGGGTATTCCGGGAATTCTGTCAGAACGTTACCTCGACGTATTCTTCTTCGCAGGGATAGCCATCGACGAAGAGGAACCTGGCCTCTTTCGCAACGGCGATCATGGAATACTCCGTATATGACAGGTCCTTCCCGCCGTGCCTGCAGATGGAAATGTCGCCGTGCCGGCGCAGAATCTTCTTCATATGCTCGATACTGCGGTCGCCGTCTTCGACCGCGGCTTCGAGGTATTTCTGCCGGCCATGGGAATAAGCAAGCCCCTTCCGGTCCCGCTGTTTCAGAACCATATCCTTCAGGCAAGGCAATTGGTAATGGTTGACGCAATTCATTGCGACTTTGCCGTCGGCAGGCCTGCGAATCTGAGCCAGCGGACAGGCCAGTTCGGCTGATAATATGTTCCCGGCCCTATCGACCGTAGCCTGCGTGAACCCCTTTCCCCGCAAAGGAGCGGAAGTTACGTGCCGGGCCAGGTCTTCGGCGGACTTGTACTGGAACATGCCCGAATAAAGCCATTGCAGCAGCGGCGCGTGAGAGAGATTTTGCTGAAAGTTCGTGCCCACCGATGAGTGCCCGACGGCTACGCCCTCGGCGTTCATCATGTCGCCGCCTGATAGCCACCCGCAGAATGTAAGACAGATCGCCGGTATCCCGTCGTCGGGATATATCTTCATAAGCGACACAGGCCGGCGTCCTTTACCGTCGATAACGGGTCCGGTGTTGGGGGGAGAGTCGCCTTCGTTGTTTTTTCCCCACAACGGTCCGTCGGGGCCGTCGGCGAACACGACGTTGGAACATTCCTGCTCCAGGTCGGGATTGGCAATACCGACGGGACAATTCAGTTCAAGTATCCTGCGCTCGGATACGCCCGACGCCTCGGCCATACCCCCGAACTGCTCCAATACCTGGGGCAAAGATCTGACCAGTGATTCCTTGAACTTATCGATTTTTCTGTCCGGGGCTTCATTTTCCGGCGGCAGGAAATCGTCGATGTGCGACCGAATCTCCTCGCGCAAAACCTCACCTATCGTCCGTCCAATATCACGATGCGAACCTCTGCACTCAAAAACTTTCATGTTTTTTCACCTTTATGCCGCAGGACTTTTCCTGCCAATTCGCCGGTGTAATCGCCGTTTTCGACCACGACCCGGCCGTTGACTATAACATAATCGATCCCGACGGGATACTGGTGCGGGTCTTCAAAGGTAGCCCGATCGATGACCGTTTCAGGATTGAACGCTACCACATCGGCAAAAGCGCCTTCTTCCAGCACGCCCCTGTCTTCCAGGCGAATTTTATCAGCCGACGTCGAGGTCATCTTCCGAACGGCTTGCTCCAGTGTGAAAAGCCCCTCGTCGCGTGAGTATTTACCCAATACGCGCGGAAACGTCCCATAGCAACGAGGGTGAGGCTTGCCCTGGGCAAGAACGCCGTGGTCGGCCAAGGCGTAACTGTCCGAACCGATCCTTGTCAGCGGATGCTTTAAAATCGCGCTGACGTCCGCCTCACACATAGCGAAGTAGATGGCCATTATACCCGGTTCGGCTATGAGGATATCGAAGATGGTCTCATATTCATCTTTACTCTGCCGGGCGGCTATCTCGGCGATACTCCGATCGTCGTACGACTCGTCACGCCGGCTCTTGACGATCCTCACCGCGTCCCATCCTATTCCTTTGGAGAACATTACATTTCCGACGGACATTTCCTCCTTTGCCTTGCGGCGCAGTTCATCCTTCCGCAACCGCTCGACCATCCGGACGGTTCCACCTTCCTGCATCCATACCGGCAGGACCACGCTCAATGTCGTATTGGAAGCAATGTAAGGATAGGAATCCATGGTAACTTCGACCCCGTCGTCTCGTGTGGCGTCCAGCATCGCCAGAAACGCCTCTGCCTTTCCCCACGCGTCCTTCCCGAACATCTTGAAATGGGAGATTTCAACGGGGATATCGGCCTTTGAGCCGATTTCAATGGCCTCGGCTATCGCCGGTTCAAGCAGCGGATCATGCTCGCCCCGAATGTGCGTGGCGTATATCCCCCCGGCGGAGGCAGCCACTTTGGCCAACTCAACCAACTCCTCCGTGCGGGAATAGACCGCCGGAACATAGATCAAACCCGATGACAATCCCCACGCTCCATCGGCCATAGCGCCGGTTACCATCGCCTTCATCGCCTCCAGTTCGTCCGGTTTCGGCGGGCGGTCATCGAGTCCCATCACCGAGGCACGAACGGTCCCGTGTCCAACGAGCGTAACATAGTTGGTCAGAACACCCCTTCCTTCCAGTTCGTCCAGGCACTCGGACATCGACGACCAGGTTATCTCGATCGCCTTGTTCCGAAACGCCCCCAGAAGGGACGTCGCCACCATTGCTCCATCGTTCTGAATCGGCGCAAGCGATATCCCGCAGTTGCCCATCACTTCGGTAGTAACCCCCTGCCTGACCTTGCTGTCGGCGCGCGGGTCCACAAGAATCGACTGCTCGTGGCTGTGCATGTCTATGAAACCCGGCGAGACGATAAGTCCGTCGGCGTCGATAACGCGCGAAGCGACCTCGCCGGACAAATCGCCGATTTGGACTACCCGCTCGCCGATAATACCGACGTCCGCCCGGAACCTCTCCCGACCGGTACCGTCTATCACTTGGCCGTTCCTGATAATCACGTCATACATTCAAAAACCCCTTCTCCGGACAAAACAACGGAACCAACAACACTTATCTTGACAGAAACGAACCCCGCCGACTACGCTTGAGTCAAAGATCGGTATTGTATCACCGTCCAAATCGAAATCATGCGTTTTTACAAAAATTTCGTCATGGCGAAGAAGGGACCGACAATGAGAAAAATGTTTTTCCTGACAATGGCACTGGCGGTATCAGGTCTTGCCGTTAGTCTTTCTTCCGGCGTGTCTGTAACGATAAAGCCCGCTACGACGAAACCCGCTGCTGCCACCCAACCAGCGCCAATAGCGGCCAAATATCCCGGCGATAAGGGTATCGACAAGGACCCGGCTGTGATTCTCCACGAAGATTTCGAGGACAAGGCCAAGGTCTTCGATAAAAAACGATGGACGAGCATTTCCAATAAGGCTGGGGCCTTGAAACTTCTGCGCGAGCCGAAAAACGTCCACAGCGGCAGGCAGGCGCTCCAGATAACCGCCACGATGGGCAAGAACACCGGCGGGCATCTGTTCCGCAGGTTTAAGGCCGGGCATGAGAAGATGCACGCTCGCTTCTGCGTCAAGTTCGCCAAGGACATTGACTACATTCATCACTTCGTACATATGGGGGCGGAACTGCCGGCGTATCGCTGGCCGACGGGTGGGGCGGGTTTAAGACCGGCCGGCGATAAGAAATTCTCCATCGGCATTGAGCCGACCGGCTTTCGGAAAAAATCCCCACCGCCGGGCGGGTGGCACTTCTACTGTTACTGGTGGAAAATGAAACGCTGCGGCGACGGGAAATACTGGGGTCAGGGTTTTTCGAAAAAGCCTTACGCCGTCCCAAAACGCGGGAAGTGGTACTGCATCGAGTGTATGACAAAGTGCAACACGCCCGGAAAACCCGACGGGCAGGTCGCACTGTGGATTGACGGGGTAAAACTCGCCCACCACAAGAACATCAACTGGCGGTCAAGCAAGAAACTCAAACTCAACGCATTCTGGCTGTTGCTCTACGTTATGAAGCATTCTGCCAAAAAGAACAAGGTCAACACCGTCTGGTTCGACGACGTGGTCGTGGCGACCGAATACATCGGCCCGCCTGTACCGGCCCGTCTGTCGGCGGAAAAGAAAAAGGAGTCCGTTTCAATGACAACCATTAACGCCAAGGACAACGGCTATCGCGGCATCTGGTACGCGCTTGTGCCATACCCCGGCCAATACGTCTATTGTTACTATAGCGGAGGGTTGGGCACGTATTGCGCAAAGCACAGGCCGTTTGCCGTCTATTGCGACAAAGTAAAGAAGACTTTTTTCTGTTACGGCGGAACGACCAAAGACAGCAACACGAGACTGCTGCATATGGTTTCGTACTATGATCACAAGACAGGAATGGTGCCGCGGCCGACAATACTCCTCGACAAAAAGACGCACGACGCCCATGACAATCCTGTGATATCCGTGGATAAGGAAGGATACATCTGGATCTTTTCGACCTCCCATGGCCGCGAGAGACCGGCGTATATTCACAGAAGTAAGAAGCCATACGATATAGACGAGTTTGAACTCATCAAGGCCACACGGATCAAAGACTCCAAAGAAGTGCCGATGACCAATTTTTCCTACATGCAGCCATGGCGCGTTCCGGGAAAGGGATTCCTCGCTTTTTTCACTCGTTACCGTGCTCCCGCCAATCGCACTGTTTTCTTCATGAGCAGTCCCGACGGTCTCAAGTGGTCAAAATGGGTTCGACTTGCGGCAATTTCGGAAGGACACTACCAGATCAGCGCTCTATCTGCGTCCGGGAAGAAGGCGGGCACGGCGTTCAATTTTCACCCTAAGAAAAAGGGGGCGGATTGGCAAGGTTCGGATTGGCGCACCAATTTGTACTACATCGAAACCACAGACTGCGGCAAGACGTGGCAGACTGTCGATGGGAAGAAATTGACGTTGCCGCTCACTAAGGTCAAGAACCCCGCCCTTATCCACGATTACCAGGCCGAGGGATTGAACGTGTACCTGAAAGATATCGGGTTCGACAGGAAGGCAATGCCGGTGATCCTGTTTGTTACAAGCAAAGGCCCGAAAGTCGGCCCGAAAAACGGCCCACGCACGTGGACCACCGCTCGCTGGACGGGAAAGAAGTGGGTGATAAGGCCGGCGATGACGTCAGATAACAATTACGACACCGGATCGCTCTATATCGAGGATGACGGAACGTGGCGGATCATCGGCCCGACCGAGACCGGCCCGCAGCCGTATAACCCCGGCGGCGAAATGGCCGTCTGGATAAGCAAGGACCTGGGAAAGACCTGGAAAAAAGTCAAACAGATTACCAAAGGCAGCGAACGAAACCACTCATACGCCCGGCGTCCGGTAAACGCACATCCGGATTTCTACGCCCTCTGGGCCGATGGCCACGGCAGGAAACCATCGGAATCCGCTCTCTACTTCTGCGACAATAAAGGCAACGTGAAGATGCTGCCGCAGGAAATGAAGGAAGATTTCATGAAACCAGAAGCAGTCAGCGGAGAAAGACTCAATGGCGATAAAGCGAATTGATGACATTCACGCCACACTGGCGATAAAGCGGGCGATGGAGGTCGGCCGGGATGAGTACCTCAACTACATGACCTTCCAATCGAACGACCGTCCGCTCTTTACCGAGATTTTCGGTCCGCTGCTGGGGCTGAAGGAAGAATGGGTCGAACAGGGCGCTTCGCCCGGCGAGTTGGACTTCTCGGCGTTCCGCTATCGCCGCGCGATGGACGGATATGTCCCAGTCAACACCGGCTGGATCGGCGGTTGCGAGGAGGAAATCCTGGAAGAGACGGATGAGTACATCATTTCGCGCGACCGCATGGGTCGGCGAATGAAACTAATCAAGGCCGCCGCCACGCTCCCGCTGCCGATGGAATATCCCGTCAGGAATATGGACGACTGGCTGAAAGTCAAACAGCACTACGAGTTTTCCGAGGAGCGTTTCGGTGAAGGTTGGGAAAAGGCGGCCCGCGAGCATTTGCAGGCCGGGCGGGTCGTTACGGTGTGCATCCCCGGCGGGTTCGACGAACCGAGACAGTTGATGGGCGAAGAAGGACTTTGTATCGCCTACTACGAACAGCCGGAACTCGTCCACGACATCCTGCAAACGATAGGCGATACAGCCATGAAAGTCCTGGATCGGGTTTCCGCCGCCGTTGGGGTGGACCAACTGTTCGTTCACGAAGACATGGCCGGTAAGAGCGGTCCGCTGGCCGGACCGAAGCAGGTCGCCGAATTCATCAGGCCGTACTATCGCCGCGTATGGGACATGCTGCGGGACCGGGGGACGAGACTGTTCAGCCAGGATTCCGACGGGAACATGAACGCGGTTATCCCCGCCTTCCTGGATGCGGGAATCAATTTAATGTATCCGATGGAACCGGCGGCGGGTATGGACATTGTAAAGGTGCGGGAAACCTACGGCAAGAAACTTGCCTTTATGGGCGGGATTGATAAACACGTCATCCGCCGCAGCAAAGACGAAATTGTCGCGGAACTGGAATATAAGATACCGCCAATGGTCCGCAGCGGCGGATGCGTCCTCGGGCTGGACCATCGCATACCCAACGGCACGCCACTTGATAATTATCGCTTTTATATGCAAAAGGCATGGGAAATCATGGATCGTGAGATGAATGGATGATGCCGAAGGGGATATTTATCCTGGACGCCGAGGCGTATGAGAAAATCTACGGCAAGGCGCTGCGCGACGAGGCTGCCAAACTCATTGACATCTATGCCCAGCCGCAGACGCCCGAATCAGTTAAAGAAAATCCCTCTATTCTGCGTGATGCCGAAGTAATCCTCACCGGCTGGGGCGGGCCCGTGATGGATGAAGAGTTTCTCGCCGCAGCGCCGAACCTCAAGGCGGTCTTTTACGGGGCAGGGACAATAAAAAACGTGGTAACGGATGCGTTCTGGAAGAGGGGTATCATTATTACAAGCGCCTACGCCGCCAATGCCGTACCGGTGGCGGAGTTCACTCTCTCGCAAATACTTTTCTGCCTCAAGCGAGGCTGGCACCATGCCCTCGCGATTAAACGCGACGGTAAATACCCGCCGAGGACGCCTGTGCCCGGCGCATACGGGTCCACCGTCGGGATAATTTCGCTGGGTATGATAGGCCGGATCGTTTGCAGGCTGCTTCAGCCGTTCGACCTGAAGATAATCGCATACGATTCTTTCGCAACACCTGATACCGCCTCCGAACTGAACGTCGAACTGGTCGGCCTCGATGATGTCTTCGCCCGCGCCGACGTTGTCTCGCTGCACGCGCCCTGGCTGAAGGAAACCGAAGGGATGATTACCGGCGAGCATTTTTCGGCAATGAAGCCGAACGCATCTTTTATCAACACCGCTCGTGGGGCAATCGTTCGTGAGGATGAGATGATTGAGGTCCTCCGCGCGCGGGCGGACCTGACGGTAGTGCTTGACGTTACCTTCCCTGAACCGCCGGAAGAAGGTTCGCCGTTGTACACTTTGGACAACGTTATCCTGACGCCGCACATCGCAGGCTCAATGGACGGCGAGTGCCGGCGAATGGGCGATTACGCGGTCGCGGAACTGCAACGCTGGCTCGCCGGCGAACCGCTCCGCTGGCAAATAACGCGCGAAAAGGCCGACATCATGGCGTAGAATCCTTCGCAAAGAAGATACAGAACCAACATGAGCGCAGTGCGCTGCCGAGCGCTTTGCTCTGTTTAGAGCAGTTCACGATTAATCGTAGCGATGGCCAGCGGGTCGAGGCTCCCGTCCCGCCGCACGATCCCAAAAACGTGAATTGCTATAAACTCGCCGCTCTCGGCGCTCGATATCAAGCGCGTCTGTGTATGAACTGTCGGGCGAGCAATATGATAGATTACAGGTTAAACCGGCGCCCCCAAGGGGCGAGACCCATTTTTAAACGAAGAAAAGGCTGGTGCGTCTCATTCCTTTTGCTTACTCATTCGATATTGTCGCGGCGTCATCCCGATGCTTTTACGGAAGAGGCGAAACAGGTACTTACTGTCACAAAAACCGACCTTTGAGGCGATTTCGATAATCGGCAGGGATGTTTCTGTCAGCAATTCCGTGGCTCGACGGAGCCGGTACGAAACGATTTCCTCTCGGACGGTTCTGTGCAGATGTTTTCGGAAGGCGCGTTCAAGCGTCCGTCGGTTGACGGCAACGTGCTCTGCGACATCGAGGACACCAAACGGGCGGGCGTAATTCTCGCGGATAAACAGCACGGCCTGGCGGATAACGGGGTCGTTGATTGCAAGTACATGTGTACTGGCCCGCTCGACAATTCCCCGTGGTTGGACATACACGGGTTTAGCGGGCATGCGCCCTTTCGTCATCCAATGATCCAGTTGCCGCGCACCCTCGTAACCAAGCGACTCAAAACATATGTCGATGCTGCTGATCGGCACGGGCGAGAACTCGCAGATCACCTCGTCGTTGGGGATGCCGAGTACGGCTACCTCTTCCGGCAGGCGCAGGGACTTCTGAAGGCAGCGGCGGATGAACAGAGACGCCAAGGCGTCCTGTCCGGCGAAAACCGCCACGGGAACCACCAGCCCGTCCACCACGTCGCCGAGCCATTGCTCTAGTTTCCTGCTACGCCCTTGAGCATTTTTCCAACATGCCATCTTCGGACTCCATCCGGCCTTTATGAGCGTCTCGGAGAATCCTTTCCACTGCTGCATTTCAAACCAGGACGCCCGCAAGCAAAGGTAGAGATACTGTGTAAAACCCAGGTCCATCAGATATTCTGCCGCCATTTTCCCTGCCTGGTAGTTATCGGTGATTGCCCGAGCGACGTTCGCCTTTCCAATGTGCCGCTCCAGCACGACCACAGGCACGCCGCTTTCCCTAATCCTGCCAACGTGCTTAAGCCCGGGCCAGCCTGCTGTCTCCAGTACAATCGCACCGTCCCAGTCCACCCCGGCCGGCGGTGCAAACTCCCTGGCGCTCTCTCCGTGAAAATCCCAGTCCTTCTCGCAAGCATACTTGGCCACTCCACGGTGAATTCGTTCATCGTACCAACCGGCGGCGAACAGAACCTTCTTCCGCCGGCCCGTTTCTTCAGATTTTTTAGTCATCATTTGCATCTTCCTTCGTGTCGCATAATTACACTTATTATACGCAGTGGTGGATTGACAAGGCAAGCAAATAAATATAGAATGTGTATTGTTGTTTCCAACTTCTGGAATTGAGGAACCAGCGGTGGTCCGGTACCGGTGGAGACTGGTAATTGGCGATCCGCTCAAAGTAAGGAGATTGATAATGAGGATCAAGCATTGGATGATTGCAGGGATGGTTGGTGTACTGCTGGTGGTGGTTGTCCCCGGCGCGCAGGCGGATTTGCTGTTCTATGAGGGTTTTGACTACACGGGCGACACTCTCATCAGCGCATCGGGAAGCAGCGAGGTCGGCTTCACCGGCACATGGTCCTACGGCAGCACGATTGACCTGGCTGCCGGCAGCCTGTCGTACCCGCCAGGGCCTCCGTTCACGGAGATCGGCAAGCACGTCCACGACGACGACGGCGGGGAGGCATATCGTGGTATCGCCACCGGTTCCCAAATGGACTTCGGCGCCGACAACACCTACTACATAAGCGCGCTGTTCAGGAAGGAACTGCCGGACAGTGACAGTAGTGAATTTGTCTATGTACAACTTGCCAATGCCGACGGAGTGAAGCGATTCGAGTTCGGCATTGGGAGCACTGACCAATTTGCTGTCAATATAGGCAGTGGCGGCCAGGCCACATCATCAAAAGCCTTTTCGTTCGGTACGACCTGCATGCTCGTCGTGAAGATCGAGGCCAAGGCCAGCAGTAATGATATAGCCTACATGCAAATCTATGGCCCGAGCGATACGGTCGGAGACGAACCGACCACTTGGGACATTACCCACAACACCGGCTCGACAGGTATTTCCACTGAGCGGATGTATGTGCATATTGGGGGCAACAACCAGGCCGGCCAGATTGACGAAATCCGCGCGGGCGGTTCCTGGGCTGACGTTGCCGTTCCCGAGCCAGCCACCGCGGTGTTACTGTTGTCGGGTGGCGTGCTGGCGATGTTCCGGCGACGGAAGAAATAATCCACGGATTACACGTATTACCACTTGACCTGTTGGTTGGTTGATTGGATTATATAATTGCACCTACAGCCCGCGGCGTTTCTACTTCTCCGCGGGCTGTAAGGTAATATCGCAGTGATACGACAACGAAGTGCTTCCCGGGATGCACGATTAATCGTAGCGACGGCTGGGGGATCGAGGCTCCAATCGCAATGAATACAATGCGCACCCGGGGCTTTGCTCTGTTTAGACCGAAACATAACGAGGAGAAAGGAATAAAAGGATGAAGTTTGCCGGTCATACCATGGGCACGCCCGGCGTCGGCGTCTTTGAGGCCATTGACCTCGTCGCGTCGGCCGGCATGGACGGGATCGAGTTCCGCGTCGCCGCTGACGGCGTAATCAACGACATCGACTTCACTCCCGAATTCGGGGCCCGGATTCTCGATCACGCGAAGAAGGCCGGGTTGGAAATCTGCGCGATTGACCCCTACTATCAGGACTTTCTCTGCCGCCGCGAAGAGAATGTAACCGGGATGAAGCGCGCCATCGACATGGCTGCCTGCATCGAGTGTCCTCTCGTCAGGATCCGGGCGGGTAGCGACGTGCCGGAGGGCATGGCGCCCGCCCAGGCCCGCGCCGCCCTTGCTGAGACGCTCAGGGAAATCGGCGACTATGCTCTGGCCAAACAGGTCATCGGCGGTGTCGAAACCCACGCCGGCACGCTCTGCTGCGCCTCCGCCGAGACGCTCGACGTGATCGAACGGGCCGATCATCCCGCCATTCGCGTCATCCTCGACTGGGCCTTCATCTACCAGGCCAACCAAGACACGGTGGAGACCTGCTTCGAGCGGCTCGGACCCTACATCGTCCACGTCCACGCCAAGGACTACGCGGGCTGCACGCCCGATTACAGACTCGGCCGCAACTGCACCCTCGGGGAGGGCGATCTCGGATGGGACAAGGTCATCCGCAAACTCGTCGAAATCGGCTATACGGGCTACATCTCCGACGAATACGAAAAGTACTGGAAATCCGACCTGCCTGAGGCCGAAATATGGTTCCCGAAGTCCCTTGCCGCTATGCAGCGGCTCGTCGCCGCCGCACGAAAGGAGGAGTGAAACCATGCTCGCCGCCGTAGTCGGATGCGGCCCCATCGGCGGAAAACTGTTACAAAATACAGACATCGTGGCGTAGTATTCCCCGTAAAGGAGTAATGAATATGATTAAATCAGGATTGGTTTCGATAACTTTCAGGAAACTCTCGGCCAAAGAGATAATTGACCTGGTCGCCCAGGCCGGTCTGGACGGGATCGAATGGGGCGGGGACATCCACGTCCCTCACGGCGATACGAAACGAGCAGCCGAGGTCCGAAAGATGACCACCGACGCCGGTTTGACAGTCGCCGCCTACGGCTCTTATTACAAGGTCGGACACAAGGCAGACCCGGTCCCGTTCGAGGCTGTCGTCGATACCGCCGTCGAGTTAGGCGCACCGACCATCCGCGTCTGGCCTGGGAAGAAAGGCTCCGAAGACGCCGACGACGAATACCGCAGCGGCGTCGTGCAGGATTCGCAAAGGATAGCCGACCTTGCCGGAAAGGCCGGTATGACCGTTTCCTACGAGTTCCATCCGAACACGCTTACGGACACCAACGAATCAGCCCTCAAACTGATGGAGGAAGTCGCGCACGAGAACATCCGCACCTACTGGCAGCCGCCAAGTGAGTGGGAACCGGACCACTGCCTCGAAGGGCTTCAGACCATCTCGCCCTGGCTGACCAACGTACACGCATACTACTGCGATAAGGAGACGGGGGAGTCCCTGCCGTTGGCCGATGGCAAAAACGCCTGGAGTCGTTACCTGCCGACCATCGCCGCTCTGGACGGGGAACATTACGTGATGCTGGAGTTCGTCAAAGACAGCTCACCGGACGTCTTCCTGAAGGATGCCACGACACTGAAGAATTGGCTTCAGTAGTCCGTCATACCTTTATTACTGGGTGCCATGTTTTCGCCTGAAGCGCAGCGGAGGGCGTAAACATGCCCACCCCTGAAAACGGGTGAGGGCATGGCACCCAATCGTTCAGTAACCACTTTACACTATCAGCAAACAGCATTTGAATTTACATAATACCGTGTAATCTGTATTGTTATCAAATCATGCTCAGGAATCGGACAAAGCCCGGACGGATCAACCCCGGTGCTGCATGTGCAATTGCAGCGGCGGTGCTGTTTGGGGCAAGCACGCCGGCGGCCAAGATATTGCTCGGCGGTATTGAACCGGTTCTCCTAGCCGGTTTGATGTACTTTGGTTCCGGTCTGGGGTTAGGTCTCTGGTGGCTCGTGCGTAACCTGCGGCGGCGGCGGGTCGGCGCTGAGGCGCCTCTGTCGCGCGGCGACTTGTTACCGCTGGCAGGGGCCATCTTCAGTGGCGGGCTGGTCGGTCCTGTGCTGCTTATGATCGGGCTGACCGCCACTACCGGATCGACGGCGTCGCTGATGCTGAACCTCGAAGGCGTTTTTACTGCCCTTGCTGCGTGGTTGGTGTTTCGGGAGCACTTCAATCGTCGCGTTATCCTGGGCATGGCGGCGATTGTCGCCGGAGGGGTCGTATTGTCGTGGACGGGGATGCCGGAGGGGTCCCTGCCGTGGGGGCCTATAGCCGTTACCGGCGCCTGCCTGGCGTGGGCGATAGACAATAACCTGACACGCAAGGTCTCCGGCAGTTCGCCGGTGCAGATTGCCGCCCTGAAAGGACTGGTCGCCGGCACGGCCAACATCGCATTGGGACTGCTGATCGGTTCAGCGATGCCGGTCTGGCCGATGGCGGTGCTGGCCGGAGCGGTGGGCCTTGGCGGGTACGGAATAAGCCTGGTGCTGTTCGTCCTTGCGCTGCGAGAATTGGGAACGGCGCGCACGGCAGCGTACTTTTCCGTGGCGCCTTTCATCGGGGCCGCTATCGCGATTCCCCTGCTGGCTGAAAGCCCCACATGGTTACTGGGTGCAGCCGCCGCACTTATGGGCGTCGGCGTATATCTGCACCTGACCGAGCGGCACAAGCACAGGCACATTCATGGCGTCATGATTCACGCCCATCGCCACGTTCACGACGAGCACCATCTACATGAGCACGAAGATTCTGCCGACGAGCCACACGCACACGAACACAGCCACGAACCGATCGTCCATACCCATCCGCACTACCCCGACCTGCACCACCGGCATGAACATCAGGCGTAGGACGGAGAAAAAGGGGACGGGAGTCTTTTCTATTTCATTCCGGCGATGTATTTCAGGCGGTCGATAATAGGCAGGTGCTGGGTGCACTTGTCCTCGCATTGGCCGCACTCAATACAGGCTCCGGCGGCCGACGGCTCCAGACCCCAATGGTATCGCAATCGGCTGGAAATATCCTCGTCGCCTTGGCCGAGAATCCTGTAATTATAGGTCTCCAGGAATTTAGGTATCTCCACACCTTCCGGGCAGGGCAGGCAGTAGCCGCATTGCGTGCAGAGATTGTCGAAGCCTTCACCAATCCGGCCTTTGAGGTTTTCAATGTGTTCGGCGTCGTAAGGCTGGAAGTTTTCGACGGCGGCGACGGCTTCATCTACCTGCTGCTTCGTCGTAAAACCCACCAGCGCGCTGGTGATTGCAGGATGTGATACGTTGAAGCGAAGAGCGGCCTCGACCACGCTGCGGTCATCGGGGCCTCGCAGAAAATCCAGCCTCTCGGCGTTATTGGGAATAAGCCCCCCACCGAGCGGATTCATCGTTACCACGCCAATGTTCATCTCGGCTGCACAGGTGAGCGCATCGCCACGAAACGGAAAATTCAAGACATTGTAGCCGACGGTTATCCCTTCCAACAGGCCTTCGCGAACGATATCGCAGATTTCAGCGCCGGTGATGTGCAGCGATGCGACGACGTGTCCGACGAGACCTTCGGCTTTGGCCTTCAGCGCCGCCGCAACGGCCCCGCCGGCCTTGCGCTCGGACCACTGTTCGGCCCGGACAATGTACCAGATGTGGAAGAAATCGATTTTCTCGACGTTCATCCGTCGCAGCGACGTTTCAAGATCGGCCCGCAGTGCATCGCCGTCGGCCTTGCTCGATTTGGTCGAGCAGTAGAACGATTCCCTCGGTATCTGTTTGAATGCCGCCCCGAAAATCTCCTCGCTCTTTCCGGCATCGTAGCCGGGGGCTGTGTCGAAATAGTTAATCCCCTTGCTGTGTGCGTACAGGACAAGTTCGGCGTTGGCGTCGATGTCTTCGGGGTTATCGAACCGCATCCCGCCGCATCCGATTACGGAAATCTCTTTACCCGTTCTACCGTAAGGTTTGTACCACATGGGAACCGACTCTACTGTTGCCCTTCGACTCACTGCGCTCGCTCAGGACATTTCCGGGACGGGCTTTTCGCCCGTCCCGGAAATGGGCGCGACAGGACTCGAACCTGTGACTTCTTCCTTGTAAGGGAAGCGCTCTAGCCAACTGAGCTACGCGCCCGATTTTCATAAGTATATCAGCCAATCCGTCATCTGCAAGAATTGCTGCTGGAC
>JAUVIQ010000071.1 GCA_030592655.1 Planctomycetales bacterium
AAGACGGCTTTCGACGCGCTTCGAGCGGCATTGCCTGTCGGTACGGTAAGCGGCGCGCCGAAAATCCGCGCGATGGAAATCATCGACGAACTTGAACCGACCCGTCGAGGCCCCTACGCCGGCGCGGTCGGATACGTCGATTTCGGCGGGAACATGGACACCTGCATCGCGCTGCGGACGATGGTGATTACCGGTGGGAAGGTTTACGTCCAGGTCGGCGCAGGTATCGTCGCGGACTCCGAACCCGCCCGCGAGTACGACGAGACCATAAACAAGGCCAAGGCGCTGCTGAAGGCGATAGAAGTGGCGGAGGCAGGATACGGAGAGTAGGACGCCACAGAGACACAGAGAACTCAGAGCCAAACTAGGCAACTCCAATCAAAAAAAACATTTCTGTAGCCGGGATGCTCTCTTTTTGATAGTTTGTAAAAGTGATTTGTGAATTACGGAATTTTTTATCTTCGAGATCCTTATGTCACGTCAGAAAGAGTTTGAACGTGGGTTGCAACGCATTTTCAAAAAGCAAACGTATCACCTTCGCAAAGCCGCCGGAATCAAACTACTAGGTAAGGTGCCTACCCTAACAAGAGAAAAGCACCGGGAAGATATTGAGCAGCTTCAACAGCTTGCGCTCTCTATGAGCATGAGAGGAATCATCAGGCGGGAATTTACAGCTATAGTACACCAAAGAAAAACTTGGCGCGTTACAAAGAAGAAGGGATGGGGAAGGGAGGCCAAGAGGAAGAATTTCGATGCATGGTTTAGTCGGTACGTGCATTACCCTAACTGCATTTATGTGTTTTGGGCAGGAAAACGATGTCGTTATGTAGGGCGTACCGTGAGAGGCAAGGGAAGGCCGCAGTCTCATTTTGAGAAGCATTGGTTTTCAGGTGTAACACGTATTGATATTTATAGTGTGAGACAAGCATCCCAAATTCCAAAGCTCGAATGTTTAGCTATCCATCGCTGGAAACCTCGCAACAACAAGCACAAATCCGCTTCTCAAAAATGGACGAAGAGGTGTCCAATATGCGAGATGCTAAGACAGATTCGCACTGAAGCCGATAGAGCGTTTCCTCTAAGAAGAAAAAGGAGACGGCGAAAGAAACATCAAGAGTGAATGTGACTTATACTGGACACACCATGCGGATTCACCTCTTCAACCGTCTCGGCGCCCACGATCTGGCCAATGTCAGCAGTTCCAGAAGTATCAGCGCGATGATCGCGCCTGTTACGTCGGCCAGCCAATCTCCGAGGGAATCCTCCCTTCCGACCAGTGGCTGGGTTATCTCGTCAATCGCGGCGTAGGCGAGCATTGTGAAAAAGATGAGGGCGATGCGTTTCACCCCTGTAACTCCGTGAACCCACAGCGTCAACCAGAACAGCCCGGAAAGGACGAAGTAACCGGCGGCATGGAGGAACTTGTCGGAGACGCCCGTCCTCGGCAGTCGGCTGGCGGGAATGTGAGTGGCGATAATCGCTCCTGCCCAGACGACAAGGCAGGCCGACAGGATTAACCGACGGCGCATGATGTGCGAAGGTCTGATCATTGTGGCGTATCTGCGGATGGAGCAGCCTGCGGTTCGATTAGATCGGTGACGCCTTCATCGCCGGCGTCGGCCGGTTCGCCGACCTCGACGGCGGTGTCCTGCTCTGTCTGCTCGGCGGTGTTGTCGTCGGCGTCGTTCATAAACGCAGTCAGGAATTCATCTGCCAGTGCGGCGTAGTCTTCGGCCCCGTGGCTCAACGGGTCGTAATGTCGGATGGTCGTTCCGTAGCTGGGGCACTCGGCGAGTTTGACGTTGCGTCGGATGCGAGTTCCGAAAATATGTGTCCGCGACCACGGCGCGTCGCCGCCTCGCGCTGATGCGAAAAAATTCCGCACGTCATCGACTACTTCGCCCGACAGACGGGTTCCGGTCTCGAACATGCAGAAGATTACGCCGGCGACGGTCAGGGTTGGATTAATCCGACGACGCACCAGCGAGACGGTCTCCAGGAGTTGTCCGAGTCCCTGGAGCGCGAGGAAGTGAGGCTGGAGCGGGATAAGGACTTCGTCCGCCGCCGCAAGCGAGTTGAGCGTCAGCAGGCCCAGGCTTGGCGGGCAGTCGATTATTATAAGATCGTACGGAAGATTTTCTTCGGTGATACGGTCGCGGAGTATCTGCTCACGCCCGACAGCCCCGGCGAGTTCGACCTCGGCGGCTGCGAGGTCGATTACCGACGGGACGACTGTCAGGTTCTCCTCGACGCCGACAGCGGCGCGGGTCAGCGGCGTATCGGAGGTAAGGACGTCGTACATACTCGCCTGGGTCGTCGCCGGATCGATACCGAAGTGCATTGTGAGGTGCGCCTGCGGGTCCAGGTCGATAAGGCAGACATTTTTCCCTCGCCCAGCCAGGGCCGCACCGAGATTGGCGGTCGATGTCGTCTTTCCAACGCCGCCTTTTTGATTTGTTATCGCGATTGTTCGCACGCACGATATTATAGGCCCGCTCACCGGTCCTGCAAGTTCATACGTGCCCGCGGGCGTCTCACGTAGTGATACGTAGTATCGCTATGCGATGTTACGCATCGCCTGTGCCACGAAACGCACATAAAAAAAGCAGCAGGCGCCGCCGTGGCAAGGGCGCCTGCTGCTCACGGAACCTTTTCAGGTCTCGTATGTTTCGTTCCGGCTGTTTTCAACCGTGGAACTTATCTCTTTTTCTTCTTCGCTACTTTCTTCTTTGTCGCTTTCTTTTTTGTTGTTTTCTTCTTTGCTACTTTTTTCTTCGCTACTTTTTTCTTCGCTACTTTTTTCTTTGTTGCTTTCTTCTTTACTACTTTCTTCTTTGTTGCTTTTTTCTTCGTCGTCTTCTTCTTTGCTACTTTCTTCTTCGTGGCTTTCTTTTTGGCTTTCTTCTTTGCCATTTTACCATCTCCTCTCAAGTTAGATGTTTCTAAAAAAGCCTGTCAATAAATCCACGTAATAGTTTTTTACACACACTGCTTACTTTTTCCAAACTTAAAAAGCCATTTAACTAAAAATTTTTTCGACACAAAGCGCGCCTTCACTTTAGCGCAAATGCGCCGAAGATTTTTTGTCGGATGTTTTTTCGATCACAGCGCGAATATTTACGGCAAGCCGACGCGAAAATATCTCTATGCCGATGACGATACGGCGATCCTTCGGCGCTTGCTTTTTGGTGGCATGATTTTATATTATCTTATGCCCGCATGAGGGCATAGGGACGAATGAGTGTGCGAGTATGAATGTGATGCGTATTTTGCTGACAACATATTTGTTCTTGTCGTGCCTGACAGGTTGTGCCGTGCCCCAGGACAAGGACACGCCCGTTGACCCCAGGCTTCTGGTCGAGCCTATTACCGGACGTCTGTATTACCTTTACATCCCCAGCACTTATCGTCGCGACAGACCCGCGCCGGTAATCGTCTCCTGTCACGGGACCGACCCGTTCGATGTAGCCGCTCACCACGTCGGTGAATGGAAGATGCTGGCCGAAAATTACGGATGTATCCTCATCTGCCCGAAACTCATCAGCACCGACGGGATACTCGGATCAGGCGATATCAATCAACTCCTGCGTGACGAGTGCCTGATTATGAGCATTATCGGGCAGATGCACTACATCTACAACATTGACCGGCGGAACGTGATGATGACGGGTTTCTCCGGAGGTGCGTTCCCGGTCTATTTCATCGGGATCAGGCATCCGGACATTTTCTCCGTCGTTGTATCACGCAGCGGCAATTTCAATCGCTACGCACTGGACGGATGGTATCCGCCCGAAGCCGTCAGGACGCCCGTGATGGTCTATTATACCCAGCACGATCCGGGCGCGATTAAGGACCAATCAGAAAAAGGCATCGCTTATCTGCGATCGGCGGGTTTTAAAGTTACCACCAAAGTCATTCCCGGCAGCGGGCACGAGCGACACCCGGAAGTGGCGATGAAGTTCTGGCTGGAACACTGGAACGGAACGCCGCCGAAAAAAACATACCACAGAAAACGGTAAAATAAACCCGGACGGACACAATTCGGAGTTTTTCCATGCGAGGCACACTAACGGGAAAAATACTTGCCGCCCACATCGTTGACGGCGAACTGGAGACCGGTAATGAAATCGGAATCCGCATCGACCAGACACTCACACAGGACGCCACCGGTACGACGGCCTTCCTGTTGTTCGAGGCGATGGGCGTGCCGCGAGTGAAAACCGAACTGTCGGTCAGTTACGTGGACCACAACATGTCACAGTTCGGCCCCGAAAACCACAACGACCATTTGTATCTCCAGTCCGTGGCTGCGAAGGTCGGAGCGTATCACAGCAGGCCCGGTAACGGCATCTGCCACCAGGTTCATCTTGAGCGATTCGCCGCGCCGGGCAAGACGCTGCTCGGTAGCGATTCGCATACGCCCACTGCCGGAGGTATCGGCGCTCTGGCAATCGGGGCCGGAGGGCTTGACGTAGCGGTGGCAATGGGAGGCGGAGCGTTCTATCTGACAAGCCCAGCCATTGTGTCTGTGGAGTTGAAAGGCCGATTGAGCGATTGGGTTACGCCCAAGGACATTATCCTGAAACTGCTGAGCATCATGACGACTCGCGGAAACGTCGGCGCGGTGGTCGAATACTGCGGCGAAGGCGTCGCGTCGCTTTCGGTTCCCGCGCGGGCGACCTGCACCAACATGGGCGCGGACCTGGGCGTAACGACCAGTATTTTCCCCGCCGATGAGACAACGCGGGACTTTCTCGCCGCCCAGGGTCGCCCCGAGCAGTTCACCGCACTGTCGGCTGATGCCGACGCCGAGTACGACCGGATAACCAAGCGCCTCGACGCCGAGCAGGACGCCGCCGTTATCGAAAACATCCGCCGGCACTGCCCCGACGCGAAAATATCCGAACCCGACGCAGACGGTATGGTCAGCGTAAGTTTCAGCCGGGTCGTAATCGACTTATCCGACGTCGTACCCATGGCCGCTGCGCCGTCGTCGCCGGGAAACGTCGTAACCATCGCCGACCTGGCTGGGACGAAGGTTGACCAGGTGCTTATCGGTTCGTGCACGAACTCCAGCCTTCACGACCTGATGGTTGCATCGGCTGTGCTTAAGGGTCGGAAGGTCCACCCGCGTGTGGAACTGGGCATCGCGCCGGGCTCTCGCCAGGTGCTGAAGATGCTGGTCGATAACGGTTCGTTGGGCGATATGGTCGCCGCCGGTGCGCGGATTCTGGAATGTGGCTGCGGGCCTTGCATCGGACAGGGATTTTCGCCGGGTAATGATCGGGTGAGTCTGCGGACGTTCAACCGCAACTTCGCCGGACGTTCCGGAACGAAGGGCGATAAGACATATCTCGTCTCGCCGGAGGTCGCCGTCGCTGCTGCACTGACGGGCGAAATCACCGACCCGCGAAAACTGAATGCGGAGTATCCGCAAATCCAGCAGGTCGAAAAATTCCTGATTGACGACGGTATGATTACCCCGCCGCTACCGGTGGACGAGTCGGCCCGCGTCGAAATTATTCGAGGACCCACAATCGTCAAACCGCCCGCCGGAGAACCGCTGCCGGAGAAAATCGACGGCGATACCGTCATCAAGGTCGGCGAGAAGATTACCACCGACCATATCATGCCGGCAGGGACGCTGCTGAAACTCCGCTCGAATGTACCGGAATATGCAAAGCATGTCTTCGCCCCGCTGAACGAGCCGGGCGAACCGACCTTCGCCGAACGTGGAATGTCGGTCAAACAGGCAGGCCGGTGCGGTGTTATCGTCGCGGGCGATTCCTACGGGCAGGGTTCGTCGCGCGAGCATGCCGCCCTGTGCCCGATGTACCTGGGCGTCCGGGTCGTTATCGCTAAAACAATCGAGCGAATCCACCAGGCGAACCTGGTCAACTTCGCCATTCTGCCGCTTTCCTTCGAGCAGGCCGGTGATTACGACCGTATAGACGCCGGCGACCGACTCATCATCGAAGACGTCGCAGAGGTCGTCGGTTCAGGCCAAACCGTTACCGTCCGCAACGCCACAAAGGATTTTGATTTCACCTGCCGGGTCAACCTCAGCCCGCGCCAGCGTGAAATACTCGCAGCCGGTGGATTGTTGAACTATACTCGACAAGCGAACGGGTAGGAGGTGCAAAAATGCAATCGATGCTTCAGAAGGTATGGGTTGTCGTCGTCGCGGTTTTATTGCTGAGCGTCTCGGCCGGTTGCGTCAAGCCGCCGACTGTAAAACTGCACGACATCGACGTTGTGGGAATCGATTTTCGCAAGATTGATCTTGTCTTCGCCCTGAAAGTAACCAACCCAAACAACTTTCAACTCGATTTTTCAAGCCTGACGTATGGTCTGGCATCGGATGGGACGGAAATTGTCAAAGGTGCGCTGGCGTCGCCGGTAATGTCCCTGTCGGCCAATGAGACTACAATCGTCCGCGCGCCGATCTCGTTGGAATACGCCGCCCTGGCGCCGATGCTGCGTAACATTCGCGCGGGCGAGACGATTCCGTACCAGTTCAGCACTGCGGCGGAATTTCTCTTTCTGGATCTTCTGAAGATTCCGGTGCACTTGAAGCGCAGCGGTCGGATGCCGGCGCTGCGAAAACCAGCGTGGCATTTCCGCGATGTTCGCCTGGTGAAAGGGCCGCCGTCGTGGCTGGAACTGTCCTTTGAGGTCGAAAACCCCAATATATTCGAACTACCGCTGGAGAAACTCAGCGGCGTGCTGAAATACGGCAACGAAATTATATTACGGATCGACGAACCGAATCTGAAACCCATCCCGCCCGGAAAGACCGCGATGTTCACGATCCGCACACGCGCCGACGGTTCCGGCGTAACCAAAGCCTTCGCACGGTCAATAATCAGTCGCCGGCGGCAACGGTTCGCATTCGAGGGAAGCTTGCGCGTGGGCGTTCCGAAACTGCTCCGCAAAATGCTGCTGGAAGAACTCCCAAAAGATGATTAACCCATGCCGCTGTATCTAACTTGAACCGACGGGTATAGCGGTCGTAGAATGGTTGTTTGTTGGATAGGTTATTATGAAGTTACCGGCGTGGATATTTTTGACGGTTTTTGCACTGGCGATAGCGGCCTGGGCTGCGGTGCAGTCTTCCGACCGTTCAGCCGGTCCGACCAGCGCGCCGACGACACGCCCGGCGAACAGGCTTCGTGTCGCCCCGTCCGATCCGACGGAGGTTCCCATTACACTTCCGACGTCGATTCAGACTCCAGTAAAGCGACGACCGATGCTTCCGAGCGGTGTGATGATTATCGACCGCGTCGCCTCTATCGCCAAAGACCCCGCCGGTAAGTGGAACACAATAAAAGACCCGCGAGCAGGCTTGCTGTATCTTCTTCCGTGCGAATCCCTGGAGGCCGTCGAAAAGGAACTCGCCGAAGACCCCGAAGCGATGTTCAAACTCTCCGGCGAGGTCCACAGGTATCGCGGGGGGTACTACATGCTCCTGCACCGGGCGCTTCTGATGGCGAAACCAACCTCGTCCGCCCCGGCCGTAACCACCAGACCGACCAGCAAACCGGCTACGACGACGGCGACCAGCAAACCGGCTGCGACCAGACCGGCCGAGGCTTCCGCCGATGATGTCGCCACCGAATTGCTCCGCAAAACTCCAAGCCGGCCAATCGTACCGACCATCAAACCTAAACTCCCCGAAACCGAACCATCGACATCGGGCGTACCGTTGGGCAAACCGCTTCGCTCCGGTACCGGGAAAAATGCCGTTCACCGGCTTGTAAGACTGCTGCAACGTGAGAAAGAGCAAAAATGGTCCCGCGTTGCCTTCGAAGCCGACAATACGCTGCGCGAACCGCCAATGCGAATCCTTCCGAACAGACAGCTGGAAAAAATGGAAATACTGTCAAATAACGGAAAGGCATTCGGTGCGGTATTTCACATCTCCGGCGAGGTGTATCGATACAAGGGAAAAGACTACCTCCTGATGAGAACGGTGATCAAAAAATGCAAGTTGGGACAACTCTGAGTAGTAGCCGGTAGCCGGTAGTCAGTAGCCGGTAAAAAAGAAACGAAGAAAAGAATCCAATATCCGACTATTTCTTCTTTTCCTGACTACCGGCTACCGACTACTCTTCGAGCCTGAGCATCAGAGCCGAAGGCCGACTACAATTTCAGATGGGTTTTTCAGATGCAATTTCTTAATTCATGGGCATTGTTGTCTTTGCTGCCTATAGCGGCGGCGGCGTTTTGGGCGCTTCGGCGCCCGATGCACAAGGTGATTCCCGTCGGAAGCCTCCGGCTTTGGCAGCGGGCGCTCGATTCGCTGGGCCCGGCGGCGAAAAAAACCCGACGCCTTTCAGCGTCATGGTGGATGCTTCTGGCCGGTGCAGTCGCAGCGGGAATCGCACTGTCGCAGCCTGTTCACTACGCCGAATCGCCCGCAAGGCGCATCGCCGTAACCATCTGGCCTTCAGCGGAACTGGCTGGGCTTGAGCATGATACGCTCGGAAAAATCACTCGCGCGTTTCTGCAAAGGTTATCGGACGCCGACCGCGTCCGCCTGGTCCTTCCGACAGTGCTGGGCGGTTCGACAAGGCTCACCACAGGCGAAACGAGCGATTTTATCAGTCCCGACGAGGCGGCTCGGCGAATCAGCGAAATCCACCCCCTGCCGGTAGCCGCCGAAGACCTCACCCTTCCTACCGAAGGCGAGGACGTCCAACACACTTACCGATTCGCGCCGGCGACGCTGAAACTCGAAGACGGTCCCGACAGCACCACCATCGCACTACCGGCCAAGCCTGGAGACGTAACCATCGACGCCTTCGCCGTTGAAACTGTCAATCTTATGACTTCGTCGCCTGAACCGTCTGTCCAAATCTTCATAGCCGTGCGGAACCACACAAATGAGCCGAAGCGGGGCGAGGTTGGCATCACCGGCAGGGCCGACAGTTCGTGGGCAGTGTCTGTCAAATATGACTTACCGCCCGGCGGACGAAAATCGCTGATTGCCCAGCCGCCTGCGGATGGGTATTACGTCGTTGGTCTTGCCGGTTTTTCCGGTCCGGGTGCGTGGGCCTATGCTGTTCGGCGACGCAGGGTCGTCGCCGACGTGGCGATAATCGGTAGGCCTGACCCGCTTGTCCGGCGGTTCGTTCGGAAGCATCCCGCCCTGCGTCTGGTTTCCGACCCAGCCAAGGCCGACGCTGTTATCGCTATTGGTAAGCCGCCCCCCGCCGGTCTGCCTGCGGTGGTAATTGACCCACCCGCGCCGCCGACGGGATGGCGGAAGGGGAAAACGCGGGAAAATTTCGCGCTCCGCGACGCCGGCATATCGGCTGATCATCCGATTCTGGATAGCGTGGACTTCTCGGCTGTGGCCGTTCGCCGCGCTACGGGATGGATACCGGTCGGTATTCCGATGCAGCGGCGGCTGGTCGGCATCGGCCCGGATGCGATTATCCTGGTCGGTGCGAACCCGTCGCGAGTCTGGATAGCATTCGATACCGATACGGAAAACACCAACTTCGCAATGACGAAATCGTTCGTAATCTTCCTTTCCAATGTTTTTAAGCATTTGGCCCCCCAGACCCGTTCGCGCGTGTCCTACGAGTTTGTCTCGCCGCTGTCAGCCGGACCCAGGATAGGATGGAAACCGGTGGAATTGATCGGGCACAGGCCAACCGTCCCCGGTAAAGACGGTCCCTTACCCTGGCCGGGACTGTACCGCGACGCCGATGGTACGCTTCATGCCGTCAGTGTAACGGGTCTGAAATCCGCCGCGCCCGGGGTTGACCCGCTCAAACGCATCGCCGAGATTACACTACCGCAACCGGAACCGCTGACAAAAAGCGTCGAACTCTGGCCATTACTCGCACTTGCAGCGGGGCTGTTATGGATGGGCGGATGGGTTGTCCGTATGAGATAATCCCGTCCTTGAGCAACAGGCCCTGATTGGCGATGGTATAACTCCCATGATTCGCGTGTGGGTCTTGTTTATCTCCCTGCCCGGTAAGGTCGATATTTCCTACCGGGTGGAAAATGCGAGATGCATCTTCTTCCCTTGCAGCACTTGCAAAACCCACGCGAATCGGAGATAATATATGTTGCACAGGCAGCGCTCCAGAAATCGCAGGACTCGCCGTGCCAGGCCGTCTGTTCGTCGCAACGGTATGCCTTATCGGCACAGAAGCGGCTGGAAAAATGAAGATGACGTATCCCCTCGCGGGGAGTTGTCATCTGCACGAGGCTGATGAATCGGCCCAGGGAGAAGATCGCCGTGAAGACGCTGTGGTATCCGGTAATTTTCATCGTCCTGGTATCGGCCGGCGTGGTCGATGCCCAGGTAAGACCTGTACAGGGCGGAAGGGTGTTGGACGCCAGTTACCTCATCGGCGGCAGGGGGCTGAACAGCATCCGCTATAACACACGTCAGTTCGACTCCAATCTTTACGTTACGGGCCAGGTGGGAGGCGGATTTCATTTTCGAGGCCGACAACCTTACGCAGGGTTCGACCAGTTGAGGATCGACCTTCCTTCTGCCGGGATGGACGATTTTCGCCGAGGTTCCACTGGGATTCAACAGGTACTCTCCGGCGTGTCGTACGGCCCGAACAGGTATCTCTCGCCCGGCAGGACAGCCCTGACGGCGGGGGAGATCGCCGAGGGTATGAACGCTCCGGGGACGTCGATACCAAGTGCAGCCTATCTTCCGCCGATGTCGGCGAAGCGATTGTACGACTCGGCGATAAACGCCTATCAACCGGCAGCGCCTGGTGTGGGGCAGCAGCTGACGTACAATCCGCTTATCCAGCCTGCCCGTATCGGGACCCCGATTCAGGGGCTGGGCGGCATACCGGGTCAGAGATTTTCCAGCGGTGCCGTCCGACCCGCTTCCAGTTCACTGTTCGGAATACTACGCAAGTCAGACCAGCAGGATCTCGCCGATGAATTGACCGAGGCACAACTTGCTCGTCGGGCCGGAAGGATCGAATCACGCGTGGAAAGCCGTATCAAGCCAACACCGAGCGAGGCAAAACCGGAGAAAACCGACGAAAAAACCACTCCGGAGGCCAAACCCGCTCGTCCCAAAGCGCCGATACCGGGACAGGACGTCTTCATCGACATGCTCCTGACCATGGAAAAAATAAGGGCCGAAGATGAGCAGCGAGCCAATCGTCCCGACCCACGGGAAAACCGAAATAAACGTCCTAAGCCGGCAATCGACGATCCGGACGCCGCCGATGACGGTGTAACCGTTCCGGACAAGCAGCCCAAAGACACAGCCGTCCGACAAATTGCCGATACGGTTGTCCTTGCCAGACTTGCCGGAAAGAACCGCGATTTGTTCAATCTCAACATGTCGCGAGCCGAGAAGAAACTTTCCGAAGGCGAGTACTACGCTGCCGCCGAGTATTACGACATTGCCGACATACTCAATCGAGGAAACCCGCTGGCGCCGCTTGGTATGGCGCTGGCCTTGTTCGCCGCTAACGAACCGCTCTCGGCTGCTTTGAACCTGCGCCGGGCAATGGACCGATTTCCACCGATGATGGAAGCGCGCGTGGATGTGAAAGCGATCCTGGACCCGCAAATCGTCGAAATGAGAATCGCCCAACTCGAAAAACGACTCGCCGACGAGGATGAACCCACTGAACCATCGCTGGTTTTTCTTGTGGCATTTATCCGCGCATCAATGGATCAGCCCGGCCTCGCGGCAAAACACGCCCAAACACTTGCGAAAATCGCAGGCAAGGAAAAAACCTACATCCTCTACGCAAAGCACCTCCTCAAAGCCGCCTCCACAACGACGCAGCCGGCAAAACCATAGCAACCCGTAGCGGCCTGGGGATACAGCGTATTTTTTCAGCCCGCAGGACCGCGTTGGGGAACGAAACGCTTGCCTGCTCCCAAGCCGACAGCCGTCAGGCCACTCGTCGCGGCGGAGCGCGCCGTAGCCGGACGGCATCGCCTGCCGTGCCAGGGATGAGTCCGGAAGATGAATCTGCCGGACTCGAACCGGAACCAAACGGGCCGAAACGGGCCAATTCGGGCCGATTCGGGCCAATTGGGAACCATTGGGAACGAATGGGAACCATTGGGGCCAATTGGGGCCAATTCGGGCCAATTGCAAAATACGTAAGTCTTTTGCGGACAAGCAGTTGCGTATTTTGGGGTCGTTTTTTCGTCCATTTTAAAAAATTCGCCTTTGCCTATCTTACCTAACCTGTGCGGCTTGCCGTTTCGCCATGTTTTTTTCACGGTATTCCGGTAATCCCCACGGGACCGAGGGTCCGGTATTCCGGTTTTTCCCTGTCTTTCCGTTAATTGGTTCATCTGTTTTTCTTTTCTTCTTTTCTTCTGTTCCCAAGTCCCTGGTCCCAAATCCCAAGTCCCTATTCTCTCTCTATATTATCTTTTGCGTTCGCGTTTGCGCGCGCAAACGCGAACGCAAAACGGATTGCGACGCCATAAGTCCTTGGGGGCCATAGGAAAAGTTTTTTGGGAATTTTTCGTCTCCCCGATTTTTACGTTCACGTTTGCGCGCGCATATGTGAACGGATGGACTCCGAGTTGGCGTGCCCCCATTTTATGTACCAACTGGAATGAGAGATAACGATACATCTTCACACGTCCCGCAAGGGATGCTGCGCATGTGTTCAGCCAGGCGCAGCGGAGCCTGGCGGTGTTCAATTTTCTTGAAACCCTCCTCGAACGCTTCAAAAAAAGCGCGGACAGCAGTGTCGGTCGTGATGAAGCACGGCAAGG
>JAUVIQ010000217.1 GCA_030592655.1 Planctomycetales bacterium
AATTTATGTGTGGTCCATTTATAGTGAAAGGATTTTCACATGAACAGAAGCACATTACAGTGGTGTTTTGTTGCTGTCGTTGCTGTTGCGTCGTTGGCGTGTGGTGCGGGTTGCGGCCTGATCGAGAAGCCCGGCGTCAGCATCACGGGAGCGAATATCCGGAACGTCAGCTTGACCGATGCGACGCTGCTCTTCGACGTGAAGGTGGACAACCCATATACGGTGCCGCTGCCGATTGGCAATCTGGACTACATCCTGTCCAGTCATGGTTTGCAGTTCCTCACCGGTACGGCGGACTTGCAGGGAACGGTTCCTGCCGGCGGAAGCAAGACCCTCGCACTGCCGGTTAAGATTAACTTTCTGAAACTTATCAACGCAGTCAAAGACGCCCGACCCGGTTCAACGATTCCCTACAAGGCCGACATGGGCCTGTCAATGGACACGCCGGTTCTGGGCAGGATACGTGTTCCGATGAGCAAAGAAGGCGAGATATCCATTCCATCCGCGCCGGCTTTGCTGGATCGACTCAAGGACCTGGCGAAGTAAAAACCGAGTAAAAACCGTCCCTGTCTAGTTCACTGGTCTTTTCTTTCCGGTAACGGCGTAGTACAGGTCGATTAGTTGGCGGGTCATTTTTGCCGGCGAGTGGTTTTCGCGGAGGTGGGCCAGGGCGTTTTCAGCCAGTTGTCCGGATGCGGCGTGATTGTCCATCAGGGCGGCGATTTTGTCGGACAGGTCGCCGATATTTCCGGATTGGTACGTCAGGGCTGTTTCGTCCGGGATAATAAAATCGCACGCCTTTGCGCCGGCGTCGATAATCGGCACCCCGGCAGCCATTGCCGAGAGCAGTTCTATTTCCAGACGGTTTGACGGTGTCGGCGAGATGAATATGTCGGCGGCACGGAGAATCCCCTTCAAAGAGTCCGCGCCCTGGCGGTCCACGAATGTCAGGTCCGACATCAGGTTGAGTTTCTCCGCCAATTGTCGGAGGCGGGTTTCTCCGGGCCCGCCGCCCACGAGGAAGAATACGCAATCCCGCTGCTGCTTTTGCAGTTCGGCGAACGCTTTCAGCACCGTCGCAAAGGGTCTGTATTCGTGGAATTCCCCACCGGCGACTATGGCCGTCGCGCGGGACGGGTCTGTGAAGCACGTAGCCTCACCGGCCTGGTGTACCCCCGGCCGCAGCAGGTGAATCATTTCTTCCGGTCCGACGTGCGAACCCAGCAGGCGTTGGCGGATCGGTTCGCTGGCGGCTGCGATTGCTTTGCAATGCATATCCAGCGTCCGCACATCCCTGCCTAGCGAATATACGCCGATGATGTAATTGACGCCGATCCCGTCTGCCAGTTGCCCCGTCAGTTCCGCAGCGTCGGCGTCAAGGGCATGAAGCAGGGAGATACCGGCCTGGGCGACCTGTTCGGCGAGGGCCTGGAGCGCCCGCTTACGAAGGAACGGGATGCGAGTCAGATCGTATTCTATAACCTGCACCGGCGGGGTGGGAATGTCTGCGATATTCGACTTGGCTGGACAAAGCAGCGTTACATCCAGCGGCTCATCCAGCAGTCCGATTATCATGTGCCGGACCACCGGACCGAGGTTGCGCAGCGTCTCATGCCCCGCCACCAGACACACGCGAACAGGTTTTGCGGGAACCTTTCCCGGAGGTTCAGCCGAATTGTTGGGTACCGTCTGCGACATATAAGCCTGTTTTATTGTATCGTCGTACCGGCGGGGGGGAAGAAACTTTCGGCTTTTACAAACTCGACTATTGCAATTCGCTGACGATAATGAGATAGTATCGTCGTTTTTACGGGCTTTTCGGTTGTATAGTGGCCGGAGAGCGAAAAGCGGGCATCAGGACTCAGGAAAAAGGAATCTAAAATGTTCAATAGCGTATCAGCGAAAATGTACGAAGGTATCGTAGGGTTGACGGGTAAGTTTCGCCGAGGCCGCAGGCCGGTGTATCGTCCGGGGCTGCTGGAAGAAGGATGGGTAATCGCAAACCATAAACTCGTCTCCTTCCATGTGGCGTTCCTGTCGAGCCTGTTGATGCTGACGGGCGGCGGGTGGAGCAACTGGAAGGTGCTGAACTTCATGTTCAACCCCGTCCACGGCGAGGTGATTATCTCGGCGATCATCCTGTACCTGTCTTACCACATTAACATCGCTGTCCACGAACTCGGACACTACCTGGCGGCGGTCAAGACAAACAATCTCCGCCCGGAATACCTCGAAGACGCCAACAGGCAATTATCGACAAACAAGTTCGGCCTGTACCTCAAGGCGATTGTGCTCATTCCGTTCGGCAAGTTCCCCGGTATCAAGAAAGAGGCAGGCAACTTCTTCCCGGACGTCAAGGCGCAGAACCTTGCGGTATCTGCTGCCGGTCCTGCAATCAGCGCCAAGTTGTCGCTGGCGATGCTTCCGGCGGGGCTTATCCTCGCTACACTGGGCCTGACCGTCCTGACCGGCGCTTCCGTCGGCGGGATGAACATAGTACTCATCATAGGGCGACTTTTGAGCACGATCGGTATTGTGGCGATGCTTGACCGGATGTTGGCGGACAGTGGCTCGTTGAAGGCTTACCGCGCCCGTTTGTCGGGCGCTGCCGCCAAAGCGGCTGAAGCACGACGTGCCGCCGTTACCGGTGAGTGGGACACCGCCGGCAATAAGAAAAAGATGCTGGAAACCCGCCTCCGCGAAATCGAAGTCGATGGTAAAAAAATCCGCGCGCCCTGGCAGTTCCGAAACTGCCTCATGGGCGGTCGGCACACCGAAGAGCAGGGCGGAAACCTCTCCTTCCAGGAATTCATGTTCCTGCCCCTCTCGGCCAAGGATTACGTCGAAGCCCAGCGGATGACAAACGCCCTCCAGAGCCGGGTTATCCAGATTGTTCAGGACTCGGCGGGTATGAACTTCGTCGGCATCGGCCTCGAAGGCGGAATGGTCGGCGCTTATTCCAAACGCGACGACGACCGAATCCCCGAAGAGCGCGCCCTGAAGGTCGCCGTTCAGGCCATTGAGGAGTGCGGGTTCGTTCCGGGCGTCGATGTCGCCCTCGCGCTCGACCCAGCCGCTACCGAACTGAGCATCGCCTACCGCGAAGAGACCGGACGGGGCGACGCCATCGGACAGTATTCATTCTGGCGGGCGGAAGAGCCGAAGGTTATGAGCTCCGAAGAACTCGTCGAGATGTACAAGGACTGGGTCGCAAAGTACCCGATCGTCTCCATCGAGGACGGCCACTCCGAGGACGACCCGGAAGGATGGAAGAAGATGATGACCGAACTGGGCGACAAAATCTTCATCATCGGCGACGACCTGGTTACCACCAAGGACACGAACATCATCAAGGCCATCGAAGATGGACTGATGAACACCGTCCTTATCAAGGCCAACCAGATCGGCAGCCTCTGCGAGACGCTTCTTGCGACTCATGCAGCCACCAGCAGGGGCGCGGCCTTGGTCGTTTCCCACCGTTCCAAGAGTCCCAACGACACGATGGAGGCTGACATTGGTTTCGCCGTCGATGCAATGGCTCTCAAGTGCGGCGGCGGGTCGAACACGGAGCGTCTGATTAAATACGCCCGAATTACCGAACTGATGAACCTGATTACCAAGGGCATCAAGACAACTCGCCCGATGTCGGGCGACCTGAAGATCGCCGCAATCATCGCCCGCGAAGAGGCTACCAACGCCGGTATCCCAACCGTCGGCGTAAGCGTCCGCCTGGAGAACGGCGTAACATTCACCGGCGCGACGCCCCTGGGAACGTCGGCAGGAAGCGACGAAGCAAGCCACCTGGTTGACAGTATCATCGAGAAGTCCGAAATCACCAGCAAGCATCCCGACCTGTTCGGCAGCGACGACGGCGGGAAGACATACAAATTCAACAAGGAAGTTACCAACGATGCCATCAAGGTCAGGGGCGACGAGAAACTCGCTGAACTCTGGCATCGGGCGCAGCGATACAAAGGCAAAGGATGCCTCAATGCCGTCGATAACGTCGAGAAGTATATTGCCCCGCTGTTCGAGGGCAAAACGCTGGACGAGGTCGGCAGCATGATCGACGTGGACACCCAACTGCTGGAACTGGAGCGGAAGGCCGCCGTCGAACGAAACAAACTCTCCGACAGCGCCGCCGCCGACGAGCGGATCGCCGCCATGCAGCGAAAGGCGAACCTCGGTATGAACGCGATTCTCTCTGCCTCGCTGGCTTTGGGACGCCTCATCGCCGCACGCGAAGGCGTCGAACTGCCGGACATCCTCAGGGAACTCCAGGGAAACATCAACCGCGAAGCGCTTTACGGCGTCAAAGAAACCGCCGCTGCAACCGCGTAAGTGCAGCGCTTTACAAATTAAATAATCAATAGCGCGAAACGACAAGTTGCCGGACTTGTCGTTTCGCGTTTTGTTATGTATAGTCGCGGCCTGATGCAGAACTTTTCGAGGAGAACAAAATGAAAGTAGTGGTTACATCACAAGGCCCCGACCTGGAAAGTCAGGTCGATCCGCGCTTCGGAAGAGCGGTACAGTTTATCGTCGTCGATACCGATACCGGCGAATTCACTGCCCATGACAATTCGGAGAACCTCGACGCCACACACGGCGCGGGTATCCAATCCGGGCAAAATGTCGTCGCATTCGGTGTCGAAGCCGTCATCACCGGAAACGTCGGGCCTAAAGCGCAGGATGCGTTACAGGCCGGCGGTGTGAAAATCTATACCGGCGCAACCGGAACGGTAAAAGACGCCCTCGAACAATTCAAGAACAACGAATTAAAATTGGTCGAGTAGATTTAAATCGATGGAAGTAATGAATATGAACAGTTTCAAGGACACGCAGATTTC
>JAUVIQ010000033.1 GCA_030592655.1 Planctomycetales bacterium
GAAGTGAAGCGAAGCTTGTGGGTGCTCTGCGCTTATTGTCCGGCAAGCACCCACAACCTCCGCTTCGCTCCGGTTGAAGGTGCCACCCGTTACAAAGTCTATTTCATCGCCGGGAACGGTCGATTGAAGATTTTTTCTATTTTGTCAGGTATGTCCTCGCTTCGGAGCGGTCCCTGAATAGTCCCGGCGGTGGACATAATGAACGTGGCGGAGTTCTTCCAGTTCAGCCCGCCGTGGGTCGATGACCTTTCCATTACGCCCGAGAAGAACGCTGAGCCGTTGCAATACTGGTCGTGGAGGCTGACGATTACGTCCGGCGGATTTTCAACAAGCCCGAAATGCGCCCGCCAAAGTCGGTACAGCGCGTCGGGATATTTACATTTGCTGTCAGTAGCAGCCTTGAGCAGTTCCCGTCCGTCAATCCTACCTTTTTTGGCGAGTTTGAGCGGGTTGCCGACGATGGGCTTATACTCGAATATCTTTCCATCGGCCGATTTGATAACGGCTTTGGCGTCTTTCGTGCGGACGATAACGGCGTCGCCTTCGACGTAACTGGCTAGTTCAACTGCTTTGGCGGCCAGGAGGTCGTCGGCAAGTTTGGCCGGGTTGAGCGTGTTGAAAACCGCGCATGTTACCAGTCCGAATTTGATCATTACCACGTCCCTGTCCCGTTGCAGGCGATTGACCAGCCGCCACCCTTTGGCCTTTAGATGCTTATCAAGCCCGGCGACTTCGTACGGCGTGTTGGTCTGTCCGTGGTCGGCGAGGAGCGTTACTTTTACAAGTCCGTGTGTCTCCATGACGATCTGGTTGACGAATTGCTCCAGCCTGGCGAGGGCGTGTAGTTGCCCTTCCTTTCCGAATCGCGAACCCATACCGGCAGTGGAGACGAAATATGCGATTACTTCCATTGTCTCGCGGCGGTCCCAGATGCGTTTGAGGCCGGCGAGTTCGCTCTCGAACATCGCCTTGGGATTCATATAAGCGGTCCCGTCGTCGAGCGGCGAAGCGCGATATTGGATGATCTTTGCGAACGGTTCGTTCTTCCCGGCAAGGTAGTCGCTCGTCCCGCCAACGGTGGCGCGTTTGGTTCGGTGGTAGTATCTGGCTTCGTAACCGCTGCACGGGAAGTATCCGAAGGCGTCCTCGAGGCACAGGTCAGTCATTGTCGGATACGGCGCAATGACCACCGCAGGGCGGTGGAACATCCGCAAATGCCCGGAATCGTAAAATTCCTTCACTACATCAATGGGGAACCCGTCCAGCACCAGCACCAGATGGCGACAGAAACGGGGATTAATCGCATCGAGGTGGATGATTTCGTCAGGTTTGGCGTCGCCGCTACGGTCATAAGCGATTCTGGTAATCCTGCCGGTGGCGTCGAACAGGCAGAAGAAATCGGCTTGACCGTCGCCGTCGGTATCGTAGTCGGCGCGGGCGTCGTTCATTGCAATCGGCTTGGCGGGGAATGTTGCCACTCCGTTACAGCCCGGCATAAACAACCACGCTGCCGAAAACAACAATATCATCAAAATCAATTTGGGATTTTTAATCATTGGCAACAACTCCACAGGATATTCCCGGATATACTACTGTCCGAAGCCTCTGGGTGCAAAATCATCTTTTCATTTATGCGGTGTGATTGTATTTATTGCGGTGATGAGTTGATGGCTGAAGGGCAATTGGAAAAATGGACGTCCCGGAAGAAAACGAACAGAATAGCAGGATTATGGGGATTACCGGATTACTGGATTTTAAAAAAATAAAAGAAAAAAATCCCCGTAATCCTGTAATCCCTGTAATCCCGCTATCTTTTCTTTTTCTTTTTCTTCCAGCAAGAAAAATCCCTATAATCCCGCTATCTTTCCTCCGTGACGGCGAGGCCTTGTTAGTCGAAAAGCGTTGCGAAAACATTATTGCAGGCATCCTATGAAAGCGATTGTCTATAACGTCAGCCCCGTTGGATGGGGTACGTGCAAGTGGTTGAAGTTGTTTTGGCCGGGGTGTCTGCTGGGCCGGTTGAACGGTTTGGTCCTGCGTGAGATGGACCCGCCGGCGTTGCCGGGGAGCGATTGGGTTCTATGCCGGACCGTTCTTGGCGGTATATGCGGCACGGACACTGCGATTATCGCCCAGCGTCAGCCTCCAAACTCCCTCCTGCAATCCTTCTCGACCTTGCCGATGGTGTTGGGGCATGAGAATGTCGCGGTTGTCGAGCAGGTCGGGGCCGACGTTGATTCCGCCTGGGTCGGTAAGCGTGTCTGCGTCGAGCCGACGCTCTGCTGCCGGGTACGCGGGATCGAACCGGCGTGCAAACCCTGCCGGGACGGACAGTTCGGAGCCTGCGAAAATTTCTCCGCCGACGGAGCCGGTTCGGCGAAACTTCCGCCGGGAACGTCGCTGGGGTACTGCGGGCCGGTCGGAGGATCGTGGGGCGAATACTTCGTCGCTCACGTTTCGCAACTAATCGATATCCCGCAGCAGATACCCGACGCACAGGCAATTCTGACTGATCCGCTGGCCTGTAGCCTGCATGCGGCCTTACGGGCGGATTTGTCGAAGGCGGAGCGTGTTCTGGTTTATGGGGCGGGGATTCTGGGGCTGGGGGTTGTCTGGGCGCTGCGGGCAGTCGGTTACAGCGGCAAAATTGACATCATCGCTCGCTACCGCCACCAAGGCCGATTGGCTGAAGCATTCGGCGCTGACGAAGCGATTTTCCTGCCTTCGGGTAAGCGCGAGCGGTTCGAAGCCATAGCCCAAAGAACCGGCGCACGCCTGACGCGGGCGCGTTTCGGCAACTATATGCTTTCGGGCGGATACGACGCCGTCTTCGAATGTGTCGGAAGCGAAAGCATAATTGAAGAGGCCCTGAAGTGGACGGCTGCTCGCGGGCAGGTGATACTCGTCGGGACGGGGCACGGACGCGGAACGGACATGACGGCATTGTGGTTCCGTGAACTGACGGTTATCGGCGCTTATGGTCGGAGCGTCGAGGATTTCGCCGGCAGGCGGGTCCAGACCTATCAACTGGTTCACGAACTGATGCTCGCAGGTGGAGCCGACGTGTCGCCCCTGCTGACGCACACTTTTCCGCAGGCGGATTTCAAGGAAGCACTGTCCGTCGCAATGCACAAGGGTCGCCACGAGAGTGTCAAGGTGGCGCTTCGATTTTAGGTAGCACGGGCGTCTCGCCCGTGAGTGAAAAAAATCATGACCGGGACGGCCATGCTACGGGGCGCTTGGCGCGTGGGGCGATTTGGGAGATAATGCTTATATGAGCAAGACAAATACAAAAGTAGCGATAGTGATGGGTTCCGACAGCGATTTCGAGGTAATGAGCCGCTGTATCGAGCAGTTGGGGGCGTTCGGGATTGAGCCGGAAGTCCGCGTTCTCAGCGCACATCGAACGCCGGGGGCTGTGGATGAGTTCGCATCCGCCGCCGCCGATAACGGAATCAAGGTAATCATCGCAGCCGCCGGTATGAGTGCCGCTTTGGCGGGTTCGATTTCCGGCAGGACGACGCTGCCTGTGCTGGGTGTAGCCATTGCGTCAGGTCCGTTGGCGGGAATCGACGCGCTGCTTTCAACCGTTCAGATGCCGCCGGGCGTGGCTGTCGGATGCACCGGAATAGGAACCGCCGGCGCGGTCAATGCCGCCGTCTTTGCCGTTGAAATCCTCGCCGTTTCCGACACCGACCTCGCCGGAAAACTCGCCGAGTTCAAATCAGCCCAGGCCGAGAAAACACTCGCCAAGGACAAGAAACTACGGGAACAGTTGGGTAAGTAGTTGATTGGTTGACTGGTTCTGTTTTTTCGTTTTTTCTGCTTTTCCCTACGCTCTACGCCCTACGCCCTACGCCCTATTTTCTTTCGTACACTCTGTAACGTTTCCCATCGTGGCGGAGTTTGAAGCCGGGTTTGTTTTCGAGCAGTTTTTTTGATTCGGCGTTTCTCATGATGATAAATTTCAGGCCGGGGTGCGAGACGATGAAGTTATGAATTTTTTTGGTTTGAGCGGGTTGTTTGCTGGACGTTTTAGGCAGATGAAGTATAGTTCGCCCACTGAGGTAGTGCAGGACAGAAATATCCCCGGAATCCGTCGCCCCCGTTCGACTTCGCTCACTTCGACTATCTGAATGGTTTTCGCCGAGTATATCCGCCACCTCGAACAGTTCAACAAATCCGCCTCCCCTGACAACCTCGTAATACCGCGGTGTATAACTGAGGTAACTGTAATAAACGGCACTGCGAAGTAATTTCGGCGTATTGCACGCGATAATCACGCCGACCAGAACAGTAACCGCCTTCAGCAGTAGTTTTGCCCCGGCGGGGCGGTAAAATCGTTTTATGCTCCAGCAAAGCCCCTCCATCATCGCCAGAAGCAGTAGTGGTTGAATCGGCGTCAGGTAACGAGGGCGGATAAAATGGTCCTTGCCGTAGAGGGAAAGCGCAAGGACGCTTACCGCGATAACCGGCAGGATGAATCGCTGCCGGCGTCTCCAGAGGCTTACGCCGCCGATACCAATCAGCCCCAACGCGGGCAGACCTACGAAATATGTTTCCTGACTGGTGAACATTTCCGAGACGGTCAGCGGTAGTTGCCACAGTCCCAGACCGATATTTCGCAGGTGTACCATTGGGGCGGCATTGACCTTCGACATAATCGCCCCGGCGTATATCTGTTCCTCGGTGTAGGCATAACGGGCGACGATGAAGAACCCGGCCCCCAGCACAGCGATAATCGCCAGGATAACGCAGGCGGGGATCAGCCCTTTTTTCCCCGACACGCCCGGCGAACGGTCAGGTATGACGCTGATTGCCAACGCACCGAGAAAAAGTATTCCCGGAGCACGCAAAGCCACAGCCGATACGCTCAATAATCCCGCCAATATCAGCCAGCGCGCGCTTCCGGAACGATAGCGGATGTAGGCGTAGAGAATCGCCCAGAACAAGGCTGCGAAGGGCGCATCGGTGAGTATTCGGTGGGATTGGTTGAAGAAGGTGTACGACAATCCCGCCGCCAGTGTAACGGCCAGCGCCATTCGCTGATTGCTAAGCCGGGCGACCGACAGATAAATCAACACGAGCGACCCCAATCCGCACAGGGCCATAAAGATATTCGGCGCTCCAAAGCCAGGCCCGAATAACATTCGCAATCCTGCGAGAATGACGGGAAGCCCCGGCGTTACCTTGTTGCAGGGCGAACCGTTGAAGCGATACCCCTCGCCGTTGGCCAGTGAGCGGGCCAAACCCAGGTACAGCGCGCTATCGGGCGTAGGCCACCACTTGCCCGTTACGCCGGCGAGATAAATCGCCGCGACGCACAACCCCGCCAGAAGCAGATGCCACCGCCGAGGCGGAAAATCCGCCAGCCAACCTTCCGAGGCAAGGGACAATTCTTCAGATTTCCGTATTGACGTTTTACCGTGCGACATTATCGGGAGGGATTGTAACGCTTTCGGGCCAAACGACAAACCCAAATCGAAAGACCACGGCACCTGCTCAGCGAAGGCATAGGCGTAGGGTGTGCAGGTTCTGTTTCCTGCACACGGAATTTTTCATCCACCAATCGCGTGTGCAGGTAACAAAACCTGCACACCCTACAAACTCCGTCCCTTCGCGTTGCGGATTACGACGGTCCCTGCCGCCAGGTCGCCGAGTCGCTGCCATCTTACGCTCAACGATACTATCAATATGCCAACGAGGTACCACCAGAAGATATCGACGATTCGAATAAGGTTCCGCAGCAGCGCCCGCCCGAAGCCGCACTTTTGCAAATCGGTCTTGACGACTCGAATACCCGCGATCCATTTGCCCGGCGTTCGCCCCCATGAGCCTTCCAATAAACTGAACAGGAAGAACATAAAAGGAAACCATATCAGCCCCATACATCCCACATCCCCGATAACTGCGAATAATCCGTCGAAAGAGAAAGGAGCGTTCAGAAAATCCTGAATCTTGGCAAAAGCGAATGCGAGGAACGGCGCGATTACCAACACAATATCAATCACAACGGCCACGCCTCTGCGAAGCAGCGACGCGAATTGCACGACAGTCTCGCCGGCGGCGTACTCCCGGACTTTATATTTTCCCATTACCAACGACAGGACCACCGCAAGCAGCCCGACAAGGACCGGCGGGATGACCCTTGGGACGTTCACAAGAATCCTGGTTCTCTGTAAAAGTCCAAGGCCGCCTTTCTGCTCGTATCGCCAGTCCGGCTGGGCGTCTTTTATTCCTATGACCTCCGTTCCGATCGGAAGTATCCGGCGAAGGAGGACGAAATCCTTTCCTGCACCCGTCGGGCAGATTCCCATGCCTATGTCCAGCCCGATAGGATAGGAGAAGAATTCCTCCCATCCCTGCTCGTTGCGTTCGATGCCGGTAACGCATAGCCCTCCGTCGTCGGATGAATCGTGGTAAAACAAAGCCAATTTCCCGCCGAGCGAAGCGGCTTTCCATTGACCCCCTGCCCTGGTGGTAACGACCTCCCATGCGTCGCCCTCTTCCTCGTCTTTTTCGGGCAGACCCTCACGATACGAAACAGGAGTGAGGCCGGGAGGCTGGCAGAACAGGTGTAGTTTGCCTTCGCTTTCAAATGCCTGCAATTTCTCCCCGGAGACCTCCATTCCGCCCTCGATTCCGAGTTTGAACGACGCCCTTTCGATCCATTTCCCGTTCTCGAAGATTTTGAGACAGTGCCCGGGCCACTTCTTTTCGATAACGGCGACCTTGCCGCCGTACATAAACGGCCTGGACACCTCGCCGAGAGACTCACCCTCCATCAGGACTTCGACCCGCCCGTCTTTGTAGTAAGCCACTGACTCGTCCGACACGATCCACAGACGGTCATTCCCAGCCACCAGCCAGGGTTCCGTTATTGCAAGCGAAGCGGCGTCGTGAGCCTCCTCCAAGCCGCCGAGTTCCAGACCTATCAGTTTCGTTTTAATTTTTTCGTCGAGGCTGGCGGCATTTTGCACGTACCAGACCCGCCCGTTCCAGACGGCCGAGTTGTTCACCTGGTGGGCGGTTACCTCCACGCCGCCCAGAATCCCATGCGGCGTCAGCAACTTTTTGGCGATTACCGGAAGAACTCGCTGCCCAATGAAGCAAAGACCAACAAGAACACACGCAATGATAATGAAACATTTCCTGGTTTCCCGCGAGGCGTATCCCGGCGGAGGACCGTCGGCTGGATATTCATTCATGTTGTTCTCTTTAATTGACCGGATTTGGACTGAAGTCTTTAATAGCCTACGTATCTATGCCCTTGTTATTTCGGAGGTTACACGCGTTACGTTAAAAATAACGAAAAATTCCAAAAAAAACCTAACAAATTACAACTAATAGCGTATAATGAGACGATAGTTATTAAGGAACGTACTGCCCTAGCCTTATGGCTTAGGACTTGGCCTCTGATCCCGTGAGCCGACTAATCACGGGATATTTTTTGCGCCCATATCCGTCTGCCGATCCTGCAATACCTTTTCACGTCAGCCAAACCTGCAACATAACAAGAGGAAAACCACCATCCACCATCTTGCGCAGGTTCCAACCACACAACGTACCTTTCTTCCGGCACAAGGTAGAACCGGTTGGGTGGCCTGTTCCGCACGTCCTGTCGTCCGTTTTTCGGCGGTATCACCCAACATTCCGATCCTGGAATCTGCCCCGCTATCACCGGACCGATCCAGGCAACTAGCGCCCCACGTAACCGTACAAACACATCCTTTCTATATCTCCGGCTGGTCTTGTCGCTGGATGTAAAAAAAGCATGGTCAAACCGGGATTCAGTAAAAAGCACAGCAGTGCCGTCATGCGCGATCTTCGATCCCATGCGTCGGGGCGGACTGCCACGTTCCAAATATAATTCGACGTACTTCTCAAAAACAATGTCTTCCGCCTCTTCATCGGAAAGCCCGTCCAGGTTTATCAGCAACGAAGATAACAGAGGGTTCATGGCCTACCCCAAATCGATCTTGAAGATGTTGAACTTGTTTTCGGACGGCCGTGTGCAAACCCTCATGGACGTGAAACCGGCTCGGGACGCTATATGCTGGGCCAGTTTCTCCTTGGCACCTTCCGCTCTCAGGCTATTGTATGCTCCTGCCACACTTCCGGTTAGTAAATCACAAAGCTGTGCCAAAGGTGTCTGGGCGGATTCGATGACTGTCAGATCGGATATCCAGGCCTTTCCGCGCAGGTAACGCTCCAGATACCTCTTGAGTGTCGTGTAGCGATCTGCGCCTTTGTTCATCTTGTAGTCAAGCAGGATCAGGTATTCGTTGCCCGGTTGCAGCCATTTTTCCAGCATCTCGTAATAGAATTTGTAGAAAGCCAATTCACGGTCCCTTCCGTGGTACTGTTCCATTTTGACTTTCGCCTGCTCGACGACGATCACTCTGAATCGAAGATCTTCGTGATCAAAAAAGAAATCCACCAGGCTTGAATAATCTTCCAAACGCCTGTCGCTGACCTTGTGCCATTTTACCTCCGCACCCAATCCCGCAGAGCGACACAGGTTTCGGAATTTTCTTGAAATCAACTGTTTAGATGGTCGCGGAAGCCAGAGACTTCCGATGGTCATAAACGGGTAATGCGCAGTAAGATCATGGCAGCTCTCGTCGCAGTACACAACATACTTTGGAACCGTTTTTTCACCTTCGACCATTAGAATTCCAACCTTTTCTTTGCAAAAAACAGAAGAAAAACATGGGAACGATAACCTTGTTTTGAACGGAACTCTATTTCAGGTCTTTGTTCATTTCCATATCGAACCACATTGCGAACAGGCCTAGTTGCATTGAAGAGATGCAGCAGAGGATCCACGCCATTGTGCTCATAAGCGGGAACATACCGTAGTTAATACGCCAGTAAATCATTCGGGCGAACAGCCCGACGCCGACGGCGGCAAGGAACATCGAGGCTGCATAAAAAAGCACCAGCGGATGGAAGTCGTAGATGACGTATTTCCGCCACAGGCGCCAGCAGAAGCGTCTGAATATCATCCAACTCATCGTCGGGACGACCTTCCACAGCCTCATTTTCGATTGCTCGCCGACGCCATAGACGGGTCGAATCGGCACGTCCATGACGTGGAAGTTATAGACGTTCAGGCGGACGAGCATGTCGTTGGGGTATCCGTAACGCGGATACAGTTTGTCGAGTTCGATTGTTTCCAGGGCCTGCAGGCTTACAGCGGTGAATCCGGTCTGCGAGTCGGCAATATGCCAGTATCCGCTGGCGATCTTGGTCAGCATCGACAGGAATGCGTTTCCGAGGTAACGGGTTCGCGGCGTGGAGGCCCATGCCTGTCGGTAATAGAGGCGATTTGCCTTGGCGTAGTCGGCTTGTCCGGCGGCGACCGGGGCGATCAGCAGCCGAAGCTGCTTCGGGTCCATTTGTCCGTCGCCGGCCATGACGGCGGTAACGTCCATTTTCCTTTCGACAGCCTCTTTGTACCCAGCCACAATGGCGGCTCCGACGCCCTGATTTTTCGGCAGGACGATAAGGACGGTTCGGGTCTCTGCGCCTTCGGAGGTGATGTGCCGGCGAGTTGCATCTACAGTATCGTCCGTGCTGGCGTCATCGACGACGATAATGCAATCGACGTATTCCGGCATCGTCTCAAGGACGCCGCTGATCTGCTCGGACTCGTTGTAACAGGGCACAACGACCGCTACTGTCTTACCTTCGAACAACCGTTATCTCCATTGGTCATTTGTCATTTACTCTTCCACTGGTTCGCCGAGCAGGCCCTGGATTTCGGCTAGTCTGTCTTTGAGCATCGCTTTATCTTTTGCTTCGAGGTTCAGGCGGAGGAACGGCTCGGTATTGGACGGGCGGACATTGAACCACCAGTCGTCGTACTGGACCGTTACGCCGTCGAGATGGTCGATTTTACCGTCGGCGAATTTCTCTGCCAGTTCGTTCATCTTCCCGGCTTTGTCTTCGATGCGGAAGTTTATCTCTCCGCTTGATGCGTATCGCTTCAGCGGCGCGACCAATTCGCTCAATGGCGTCCCCTGCGACGAAACGACCGAAGCGACCGTGGCGAAGATAATAGCGCCGCTGTCGGCATTGTAGTTGTCGCGGAAGTAGAAATGCCCGCTCAATTCGCCGCCGAAGATACCATGAGCGTCGGCCATGGCCTTTTTCATAAATGCGTGCCCGACCCGCTCGCGGCGTGGCGTCCCGCCGGCAGCGGAGATTTCTTCAGCCACCACGCGCGAAGAGCGAAGGTCATAGACCACGGTCGATGCCGGATGCAGTTTGAGGAAATGCCGCGCAAGCATTGCCGTAATGATGTCGCAACGGATGATTTCGCCTTTTTCATCGACAAACATGCACCGGTCGGCGTCGCCGTCGAAGCAGATACCGAAGTCGAACTTGCCCTTGCGGACGGTTGAGCAGACTTCTTCCAGGTTGGCATCGACGAGCGGGTTTGGCGGATGTGAGAACCCGCTTCCGAGTTCGTAATTCAGCGGGGTGATTTCCAGGTCGGTTGCGTCGAAGATTTCCGGCATCATTTTACCGGCCATTCCGTTGGAGGCATCGACTGCGACCTTGAGCGGGCGCGAGAGTTTGAGGAACTGCATCACGTGTTTGCGATAATCGTTCCATAAGTCCATCCGCTCTACCCCGTCAGCCTTTTCGACCGCAGGCATCCGGCGAATGGTCGAGACGATGTGGCGGATTTCCTTCAGTCCGGTGTCCTCGCCGATGGGTCGGGCCTTCTGACCGGAAATCTTGAACCCGTTGTATTCGATAGGGTTGTGCGAGGCCGTTACCTGCACGCCGCCGCAAGCGCCGAGATGATTGACGGCGAAATATATCATCGGCGTATCGCAAAGCCCTACGTCCACGCAGGACAGACCGCTTGCAAGGACGCCTTCGATCAGATTGTCAGTCAGGCTCGGGCTGTGAGGACGCATGTCCCGTCCGACCACCAGGCGATTGGCGCTGGTCTGGCCTCGGTCGTATCCCTGGAGCAGGCTGCGAAGGAACTGTCCCGTCGCAAAACCGATTTTCCATGCCAGGTCCTCATCTATTTCGGACTGGTAGATTCCGCGAATATCATAAGCCTTGAAAACTTTCGAGAGGTCATCCATAATGATTACCCTTATTACCCTTATTGTCCCGATATTAGTTTCATTGGGATTATTGCCTTGGTGGAGACTGATTGCAATGATGATGTCAAGAATAACCAACAGGAAACGCGGGGACTTGAATCCCTGGGCTTATTATGGATTGCTTGTCGGGTTGGTTTGCGTGTTTGTTTCCGGGTGCGTTTCGCCGGGCCAAATCGACGAGAACCTCGTTACTCGCTACCAGAAGTCTGTCCTGTCGCGCTCGCCGCAGGAACGTGCCGGTACCGAGGGTCTGGACATTCTGCGTCCGGCTGCGGACGAATCCATGAAGTACAAATTCGTCAAAGACAAACTGACCGACGCCGACGGCGTGCAACTGTCGCTGGATGAAGCGGTTCGTCTGGCGGTATCCAACAGTCTGGATATTCGCGTGGTCAGTTTCGAACCGGCGATTTCGCGCGAGCAGATGGTTCAGGCGGCGGCTGTGTTCGACTGGGTTGTGTTCGCCGGAGCCAGCCACACGCGCACCAATCACCACACAGCCACGGCGTTTCCGCGCTACAAGGCTCGATCAGTCCCCGTAGAGGCCGGTATCCGAAAGAGAACCGTTACGGGCGGGACGGCGGAACTGGCGTGGCAACTGACGCGGAACTCCGATAACACCGCTGCGATGGTCCTGAACCCGAATTACGAGTCGATGCTCTCGTTGCAAATGACCCAGCCTCTGCTGCGAGGTGGTCGGCGTGATTACAATCTGTCAGCCCTGAAGATCGCCCAATTGGGCGAAAAGGTATCCAGTTCCCAGTTCCGCCAGACGGTCGAACAGATCGTTGCGGATGTGCAGGCGACTTACTGGACGCTGGTGCAGGCAAGGCGCGAACTTGAGATACAAAATGCCCTGCTGGCCAAGACGATCGAAACGCGTGACCGAGTGCGCATCCGAGGCGAAGTGGACGCCACGAAGGTTGAGATAAAGCAGACCGAAGCCGCCGTCGAGACACGCCGTTCCATCCTGTACAGGACCAGGCAGAATATTTTCGATATTCAGGACCGACTGGCAAGACTGATGTCAGTGGCGAAGATGAACCCGCTGTTACGATACGCCATCGTCCCGACCACCAAGCCGGTAATGAGCAAGGTCAACATCGAACCGACCGATCAACTCATCAGCGCCCTGCGCCACAGCCCGTTGATGGAACAGGCGCGACTGGCGATTTCCGTTGCCGACGTGCAGGTTCGCGTGGCCAAGAATGAAACGCTTCCAGTGCTGGACCTGACGGCTTCGGTCGGCGGGCAGGGAATGAGGAACGTCGGTGGACGGGCCGCCGGAGAATCGCTGTCCTTCGATTATCTCGACCACAGCGTGGGCCTGATATTCGAGTATCCGCTGGGCAACCGGGCCGCCAAATCGTTGCTTCGTCAGCGGAAGTTTGAGCGACTCCAGTCCATGACGGAGATGCAGAATACCGCCGACCAGGTGGCTGTGCAGGTAAGAGTGGCGATTCGGCATATTGAAACCGCCTTCCAGGAGATGAAGGCCCGCAAGGCCGCAACGGCTGCCTCGGCTGCACAGTTGCAGGCATTGGAGGACACAGAGCGCATCCGAGGACGACTTACGCCGGAATTCCTGAACCTGAAACTCCAATCGCAGGCCACACTGGCCTTGGCGGAACAGGCCGAAATGCAGGCAATCATCGACTTCAACACCGCGCTTCTGCGCCTGTCGCAAATCACCGGAACCAGCCTCCAGCAGAAAAACATCAAACTCGCCGTCGAAAATAGTAGTCGGTAGTCAGTAGCCGGTAGCCGGCGGTTACTGGGTTATATGTTAGGAGACCATTATGCCTTTTTATGTCATTGGTGCACCGGCGAAACCTTATCCGCAATCGATTATTGATTCCGTTACAAGCGCAGTCGGCTCCGTTAACGGGATTGCCGAGGCCCACATGCCTCAGTGGTTCCAGGAAGGCCTTACGCAGGGATCTGAGCAAGTCCTTGTGGTGGTTCTCGGTAAGGGCTGGACAAAAGAGCAAGTTGCTCCACCGTTGATCGAGGCCATGGAGCAAGCATTACCTGATGGCCCCAATATCCTTGTCATTCCCCTCACTGGACGTGATGGAGCGCTGAGCACCGTGCGTGAAACCGGAATGCAAATCTTCAACGCGCCCGGCGTAGAGCCTGAACCGAAGCCTTGGTGGAAATTCTGGTAAGCGGCGGGGCTGAAATCTGAAATAAGTACTTGACCGATCCTGCCGATAGGTATAACATTGTATGTACAGGTGAGGGTCAGGGAGTTGATGAAATGATTAAGACACTGCGAAAACACGGTAACAGCCAGGCGCTGCCCGTCGATAAGGCCACGATGGAGTCTATGGGCATCGACGTGGACACGCCGCTTCAGGTAACGATTAGCGGTAATACGATGGTCGTAGCCCCGGCGAATGTCGGTATCGGTCCCGAAGCGGTAACTAAATCGCTAAAGAAGATGCGGCGTCGGTACGGTAATGCGCTCAAGAGGCTTGCAAAGTAAATGAAACGCCCGACGTTTCTCAGCGTTGAGGATGTTATCTGTATCCACGCCGACACTATCGGGGCAGAAGGCGGACTGGATGGGATCAGAGATTATGGTCTGCTGGAATCGGCGGTGATGATGCCACAGCAGCAGTTTTCCGGACAGTATCTCCATGAAGACCTTCCGGCTATGGCTGCCGCCTATCTTTACCACATAACGCAGAACCATCCGTTCCACGACGGCAACAAACGCGCCGGCGCGATGTCGGCCTTCGTGTTCCTGGATACCAACGGCGTCAACCTTTCTGCCGGCGAAAAACAATTGGAGCAAACCGTTCTGGACATCGCCGCCGGAAAAATGTCAAAAAGCGAACTGATAATCTGGATGCGAAAACATACCCGGTCTGGAAAAAAGTAGAGCAGGCAGGTTTGCGGGATTCGTTATGTCTCTGAAATATCGCCTGATAATTTTGACGATAGTTGTCTTCGCGTTGACGTTCGGCGTTGGGACGCTGCTGGGCGTTCGGGCTGCGGGTCGGCTGGCGGAGACGCAACTGCGAGACCGGCTTGCTAACTCCGCTTCGGCCCTGGCTACCAGCGGCGCGCCGCTAAATGACGACGTGCTCGCCCGCTTTGGGCCTCTGCTCGATGCGGAAATAATGGTCATCGATTCTGAAGGAGGCTTGCTCGCCCACAGCCAGGCCGATTGGCCATGGGACGAGATTTGCGAAAATATCGTCGAATCGACCGATCCGGACAGACCCGTCTTCGCCGCCGGTCAGATGTACTATCATGCCTCCTCGGTCGGTAGGCTACCGGCTACCGGCGATGCGATTACGGTCGTCCTCCTTGCTGATAAAACCGCCCTGGCCGGGCCGACGCGGACGATACTTCGCGGCTACCTCGTCATCCTCGGCGTAACGTCCCTGTTGCTTGCCGTCGGTATGTACATCCTTGGTCTCGGGCTGGTCGGGCGGATTAAACGCCTCAATCGGACTGTCGATGAAGCCTTTTCCGACGATGCCGGGCAGTCTGACCGTCGCGGGGACGAACTAAGCCGACTTTCGGAGGCGTTGGAGGATTTGTTGGGTCGGCTCGACCGAAGTCGGGAGCGTCTGCTCGCCCAGCAGCATCTGGCGACGACCGGAAAGATAGCCTCGTCCGTCGCTCACGAGGTTCGCAATCCGCTCCAGGCGATGAAACTCACCGTGCAGATGCTGCGTGAGAAATGCCCGTCCGACGCCCGCGACGGATGCGATTTGATTATCAGCGAAATCGACCGCCTTACGCTGCTGACGGATGAACTGCTGGTCCTTGCCGGAAAGTCCGCCCGACGCGTCGAGGAAGTGAACCTGGTGAGCGAACTGGACGAAACTGTCCGCCTGCTGCGATTCCAGTTCCGCCAGAGAGAAATCCGAGTAAAAATCGACCTGACTTCTCTGCCGATGATTCGAATGGACCGCAACCGTTGTCGGCAATTGTTGTTGAACTTGTTGTTGAACGCAGCCGAGGCTTCACCGCGAGGCCAAACCATCCGCGTCGTCGCCAAGGTCCAAACTGATGAACATGGGTGGCACGGTCAAGTTGAAGCGAAGCGGAAACTTGGCCGTGACGAGCGTGTAACTGAAGACAACACGGCCAAGCTCCACTCCGTTCCGCTTGACCGTGCCACCCATAAAAATACGTGTTACAAACTACTGGTCCTGCGGATTAGCGACAGCGGGTCTGGATTTCCGAAAGAAGTCCTCCAAGGTTACGCCGAGGAGTTTTTCTCAACAAAGACCACCGGAGCGGGGCTGGGACTGTCAATCTGTCGGCGGATCGTGGATGAGGCCGGCGGACGAATGAAACTGTATAATAGCGACACCGGCGCGGTCGCAGAGATAGTATTACCGGTGGGAGAAAACAAATTCGACACAGAGGCACAGAGGGACAGAGATTAAAAACAGAAATAAAAATTATATTTCCTCTGTATCTTTGTGCCTCTGTGGCGAATATTTTTTACGGGAACGATGGACTCGAATAAACCGAACATCCTGATAATCGACGATGAGCCGAGCATCTGCTGGGCTTTGTCGGAATTGGCTAAGTCGATGGGCTTTGAGGCTGAGACCGCCTCCGACGCCTCCGATGGCATGAGCAAACTCGCCGACGGGCCGACAGATGTAGTCGTTCTGGACATTCAACTTCCCGGTTTCAGCGGCCTGGATGTCCTGCCGAAAATAAAGTCTGATTATCCCGACGTTCCCGTGGTGGTAATCACAGCCTTTGGTACGATGGAGACGGCCATTACCGCCATTCAGCGAGGCGCGTTTGAGTATCTGCTCAAGCCGGTGGATATGGAAGTGCTCAAGACCGTCCTTTCGGCGGCTGTTGAGCATCGTCGTCGCAGCGCCGAACTGTCAGCCGTCGCCGCCGAACCGGTCAGCGATTCGGCAATGGTCGGGCGTTGCAGGGCGATGCAGGAGATTTTTAAACAAGCGGCGATCGTATCGGCTACCGGGATGCCGGTGCTCATCCAGGGCGAGACGGGCACGGGCAAGGAATTGCTCGCTCGCGCGATTCACCGATATTCTACTCGATCCGACGGTCCTTTCGTTGCGGTCAATTGCTCGCTTTTATCCGGAGAATTGGTTGGAAGCGAACTTTTCGGGCATGAGAAGGGCGCTTTTACCGGCGCTGACCGGGCCAGAGACGGAAAGGTCGCCTCGGCCGACGGGGGAACGCTTCTGCTGGACGAGGTTGGCGACCTGTCGGCTGAAGCCCAGGCGCGACTTCTGCGGTTTCTGGACGACGGCGAGTTTTATCGCGTCGGTTCGTCCCAGCCAATGCGTGCGGACGTGCGGATATTGGCTTCGACCAATCGCCCGCTCCGGTCGGCTGCATTGTCCGGTCAGTTTCGACGGGATTTATTCTTCAGGATTTCCGGTGTGGTTCTCGAACTTCCCACGCTGAGCCGGCGGGGCGACGACATTGACCTGTTAATAGATCATTTCCTCGCCGTCTGCGGCGCTGCCGGTGTAACGGAAGATGTGAGAAAAATATTAAACGCCTACGCTTTCCCCGGAAACGTTCGTGAATTACGCAACATCATCACCGCCGCTGCAGCAATGGCTTCGGGCAGGTCAATCGCGCCGGAACACCTGCCTGAGGAAATTTTACACCCGATTGTCGCAGACCAGGAAATCTCGCTCGACAAATTGGCTCAAGGCTTATTGAACGAAGTCCTCGCCGGCGACGTAAAAAAGGGTTATGAGGAACTGATGGCCCGATGGGAGAAACCGATACTATCGGCGGCGATGGAGCGATTTTCCGGAAACCAGGCGAAAATAGCGGCCGGACTGGAGATGCACCGCTCCACGCTGCGGAAGAAACTGCGAGAATACGGGTTGATTGAGGGGAAAAGTGACATGTAGCGGGAGGGCGAGCAACAAGTTGCTCGCCTTACCGTCTGGATATCAGAGTGCCAGAGGTGCCGTGGCCGTAAGGGATAACAAGTAGATGGACGAACATTGATTTAAGGAGAATCAAAATGAGATACGTATCAATTGTGGTTGCATTCTGTATGGTGGGCGCGGGTATCCTGTTGGCTGAAAAGAAAAAAACAGCGAAAGCCCCGGTCCCGAAGGTTCCGAAGGTGCTGAAGGAATACACAGTGAAGAAAAATCTAAAGAACCATGTCGAGATTGTGCTCAAGATAAAGAAGAAGCAATTGGCCGGGGATCCCATACTGCTCAATATTACCCTCAATAATAAAGGAAAGAAGCAGGCGACTCATGGATACACCAACTTCTATCGGGACTTCAGGATCATAGTAAAGGAGCCAAGCGGTAAAGAAGTTCCCTTTACAAAGTTTGGTAAGCATCGCATTGGGAAGACACGGAAAATTGAGGAAGTCTTCGTGTTCGACCATAAGCCTCTGGCGCCCGGGCAATCCTATTGTGCGATTTTTAATTTATCACTTCTGTTCGATCTTACTCTTCCTGGGACCTACCGAGTGTCTGTCGCGAAGGAAATAGATCCTTTCAAACCGACAGAATTTACGCTGGAAGTTTCTGGGTTGGAGTTTAAGGTCTCCGAACCGCGGCCGGTCATTCGTGTAAGAGGACCGGCAACAGCGCCAGCGAGGCAGAAAGACACGCCGAAGAAATAGCGGTAGCGGTAGGGCGAGCAACTTGTTGCTCGTGCAACTTTGGGGGTATGGATTGATTGAAGGCGGGAATTCAGCGATTGAGGAGTCGTAGTAGAACCCACCGAGCGCGGTGGAGCGGACTTGGCTGGGTTTAACTTTTCTGGAACCGAGTAGTGAATGGGACGATATATTGTGTAGCATCCCGGTTGAAAGGTGTAATATCAGGGTGTAGAATGTTAATTGGGGCTGAAGGGTTCAGCGGGGAATGGTTCCTGCTGCTTTTAGCAGGCCTTGTAGAAAATCACTGACTCATGAGGGAGTAATCGCAGATGTTTGAACGATTCACGGATCGCGCCCGCAAGGTAATGGCATTGGCTAACCAGGAAGCCCAGAGGTTCAGCCACGAGTATATAGGTACGGAGCACGTCCTCCTGGGTCTGGTCAAGGAAGGCACCGGTGTCGGCGCGAATGTCCTCAAGAACATCGGCGTTGACCTGCACAAGGTCCGCATGGA
>JAUVIQ010000227.1 GCA_030592655.1 Planctomycetales bacterium
CAGCCATGCGAATGTCCATGAGGTACTGGATCGGCGTCATTCCCGTAGCGTTTTTGAATTGTCGTCGCAGGTGTGTGGCGCTGCTGTTGGCGGCTTCGGCGACGTCTTCGAGGTCGATGTGCTGGTGATAATTTGAGCGGATGTATTCCAGTGCCGTCTGAACCCGCTCCGGGATTTTCCTTGATACGGTCTTTTTCCGCCGATTTGTTGTCTTCTTTCCGAAACCGGAAGGGGGGGTGGACGAACGATATGGAAAAAAGTCCCGAATATTGACGATTGATGAAGAGTGTGCCGCTCGAATGCATCGCTCCAGGAACTCGGTGAGGATACTCCGTGCGATGCGTTCGTAATTGAGTTGCTTTGAACGGATTTCTTCCAGCAGGCTGGTCATCAGGCCGGTGAAGTGCTGGCCTGGAAGCATAATTGGAGAAGTTACCTCAAGCACCTCCCCGTCGCCTGAATCCGTGCCTATTTGCGTCCAGACGCCCAGAGGATAACTCCTTAGCGACAAGAACGAAGAAAGCCTGTCCGGATCGAGATCGCTGACGAACCGAATTGTTTCCTGGTCCGGGCAGTGTGGGACTCCGCCGGGTGTGAGCATTATCCTTCCGGGTGTAAAGATAAAGCGTTTGTGGTCGATGCAGGCTATCGCATTGCCGGTCAGTCCTATTGTAAGTGAATGCTCCTGTAGCCGCAGGAATGGGCGGTTGCACCTCATCGGCCTGGCGCAGTGCTCCGGTGTAATTTGCTCGGGCAGGAGAAGTTTGCTGATTCCGTCGCGCTCGATCCATGGCAGGACTCGCTGCTCGATAACGTCGTGGATCACCTGGCGGATGTTGTTCATTATATTAATGTACCGGAATACCGGATTACCCCCGCAAGGGGCCCCAGGGGCGTAAAACCGGAATACCGAGAAAAAGAAAGGTTTCGTATCTTCGTCGGTCTCACGGTATTCCGGTCATCCTGTCTTTTTCACAATAATTGCGGTGAGGTCGTCGGCCTGAGGGACCGGGCCGGTGAATTCGAAGACTTTTTGACGGAGGATTTCGATGATTTCGTCGGAAGTCATATCGCGGCATCGGCGGATGATTTGACACATACGGTCGGTACCGAAAAGTTCGCCCTCGGCGTCGGCGGCTTCGAAGAACCCGTCGGTGGTGATGATCATCATGTCGCCGGACGCGAGTCGGCGTTCGACCTGTTCGTCGAATTGGGTCCCTTCCATAATTCCCAGCGGGAGGGCGGTCGCGGGAAGTTCCTCGAATTTATCGGTAGCGCGGTCGTAAAAGATGATCGGTCCCTGTCCAGCCGATACGTAGCGAACGGACCCGGCGGGGCTTTCGATCAATCCGAAGATACACGTTACGAACCGCGACTGGCTCAAATCGGCGGTCAGCAGGTCGTTGACCCTTGCCATGACGGCGGGTGTGTCGAGTTCAGCCCCGCTCAGCGCACGCAGCATCGCGCGGGCTTCGGCGATTACCAGGGCAGGTCCTATCCCGTGCCCGGTTGCGTCAGCCAGCATGAATGTCCAGCGTCCCTCGCCCAAATCGAGAAAATCGTATATATCCCCGCCGGTTTCGTCAGCGGGGCTTGACCATCCGGATATGTCAAAACCTTCTGCCCGGGGGTTTTCCTCAGGCAGGATGTCCTGCTGAATCTGGCGGGCGATTTGCATGGCCTGTTCCATCCGCTGCTTTTCGACGTAGTGCTCCAGCAGCCTTGCCCGCTGGATCACGACTCCCGCCTGCGCGCCGAGGGTTTGGGCCAGTGTGATGTCGTGGTCGTCGAAGGGGCCGGTGTGTTTGTTAAGCACCTCAAGGACGCCGACAAGGTCGCCGGCGTAGTCCAGTAGCGGAACAGCCAGGATATTGCGGGTCCGAAAGCCCGTCTGGTGGTCGATGTCGCGATTAAACCGCTCGTCGGCGTAGGCGTCTGGTATGTTGAGAACCCGCTTGCTTCGTACTACCGCCCCGGCGATACCGATATTGGCGGGGAAACGGATTTCACCGGCTTGGGCGGCTATTTTGCTGAACAGTTCGTCGCTGTCGGCGTCATACAGGAACAGCGTCGCGCGTTCGGCATCGAGCAATTCCATTGAACGGTCGATAATTACGCCGAGCAGTTCGTCGAGATCGCTCGTAGCGACCATATCCCTGCTGATCTGGAGAACTTTCTCCAAGGCGAAAAGACGCTTATTACATTCCGGCGAGGACACGCAAAATCTCCCTCTGGTTACTTTAAAGGTAGTCTGACATTGAATGGGCGATACAGGACTTGAACCTGTGACCTCGCGGGTGTGATCCGCGCGCTCTAGCCAACTGAGCTAATCGCCCGTAATCTCATTTTTATCATCCGACTCCGATTTGGAAGCGGTATCGGTGGCTTCATCTATTGTTTCTTCAACCTCGTCCTTTACTCCACGCAGACCTTTTTTGAACTCTATCAACGCCTTGCCGAGGTTTCTACCGACTTCCGGAAGCCGACGCCCGAAGAGAAGCACAGCTATCACGACAATAGCCGTTATCTCCCAAGGCCCTATTGCCCACGCCAGTGTCGTCATAATTTTACTCCGGCCAATCCCAAACCGTATCTATTATAAGCCCCACGCGGTAACTGTCAAAGAAGCAAACGCTACGACAAACCGTTGGGACTTTGCTGCGTTGCGTCCGGAGCCTACTTTCATTCACCGCCCAATGCTCGCAGGGTTGATAAAAAATCTTCCGGCAGCGGCGCTTCGAGGTGCATTGTCTTGAGCGTTCGCGGATGCTGAAACTCAATCACAGCGGCGTGCAGCGCCTGGCGTGTGATTATTGGGCCATAGGCGGCCTCGGCCTTTCCGTCCAGTTGGCTTTGATAGATCGGTCCGCCGCCGTAAGTTTTATCTCCGACGATGGGGTGTCCCGTGTAACTCATATGGACCCGCAGTTGGTGCGTTCGTCCGGTTTTCGGATACAACTCCAGGTAAGTGAATCCTCCGGCGATTACACCGGCGTCAGTGAGGCGTTGAAGAACGCGGTATCGCGTAACTGCCGATTTGACTCGTGGCGGTAATTGTTCGCCCGCGTTTTGATAGACGGCATATTTTTCGCGATGATTTCGGTGCGGGCCTATGGGCGCGTCGATGACGTCTTCGTCCAGATCGATCTGTCCATGCACGATGGCTCGGTAGGTCTTCTGTATCCTCCGCAATTCAAATTGTCTTCCAAGCCGCCAGAGCGCCAGTTTGGTCTTGGCCAGCAGGATTATCCCGGTGGTGTCGCGGTCGAGGCGGTGGACTATTCCGGGGCGGAATTTCTCGTCGCGGTGGGGCAAGTCATCGAGGCTGGGCGCATCCCGACCTTGCTGCTGAAGGTAATACGCCAGTGCGTTCAGAAGCGTTCCGGAGTGATTACCCCTGGCAGGGTGAACGATAAGCCCTGCCTGTTTATTGACGGCGATTATGTCGTCGTCTTCATAGACGACATCGAGCGGGATGGGTTCGGGTTCTATGACAAGTTCTTCCGGCTCGGGAAGGAGCATTTCGATTACGTCCCCGGTCTGGATGGTGTAGGAAGGTTTGACGATCCGTTGATTGACGGTAACGGCGCCTTCGCGGATGTACTGTTGGAGTGCGGTGCGGGACATTTCGCCGAGCCGGCCCGCGAGGTATTTGTCGAGCCGACGGTCAGGCAATGCCCGACGGATGTCGATCCGAAGCCGGCGCAATCCGTCCTGGTTCGATTCGTCCGGCGTCTCGACCACCTGCATCCCGATGCCGGGGGCGTTTATGTGTATCTTGTCGGGCATTTGTTTAAACAAAGCATTAGCAGGGATACAGGGGATGCAGGGGATAAACAGAAGAAATGAATATTGAATAATGAACAGAGAATGTCGAATTTTGAAGTAAAAGAAACGAGCCGTCGTTGAGGGAAATTTTTTACTTCGAAATTCAAAATTCCTTGTTCCACGTAGTGGCGCTACGCACAATATTCAATATTCTCTTTTTATCCCTCGCCACAGCGAGTCTCCGCTTCGCTACGACCTGTATCCTCTGTATCCCTGCTAAATTTTTGTTCGCAATCGGTGCACTCTCACACCGATGAGAACCACCGCGTTATTGTTTTGCCAGTTCGAGGACTTTATCGACGGCGCTGGCTGCATCGGGCGCGTATCCGTCTGCACCGATTTCGTCGGCATAATTCTGGGTAACGGGCGCGCCGCCGACCAGCGTTTTGACGGTCAGACCGGACTCTTTGAGGGCCTTTATCACTTCGGGCATCTGCGGCATCGTTGTGGTCAGAAGCGCACTCATTGCGACGAACTGTGCGCCGCTTTCCCGGACGGCTTCGACAAATTTTTCCGGTGGCACGTCGATTCCGGCATCGACGACCTTCAGCCCGCCGCCCTGGAGCATCATACCAACGAGGTTCTTTCCGATGTCGTGAAGGTCGCCCTTGACGGTTCCCAAAACGACAACGGCGACGGGTTCGACGCCGCTGGATTTAAGATGTGGTTCGAGGACGTCCAG
>JAUVIQ010000133.1 GCA_030592655.1 Planctomycetales bacterium
CGTAGGCGGCAGTGGCAGTGAGTTTGTTGTAGATTTCGGCGCGGGCGTCGTCTCGCACCGCCACCCTGCTGGTCAGGACGCCCCGGCTTCGCTCGCCGATAAGGTGTCCGGTCTCGCGGATTTTGATAAGGTCGTCGCCTCTGCCGCGAATCTTCGAGGTCATCTCCATCACGCTGTCGGGGCCACAGGTGGTTTCGTAGTCCATGTCGATTACGCCGACCCGACCTTGAAGCAGTTCGAAATCCGTCCTGAAACGCGCGCCTTCAGCCAATTCAACCCTGGCCTTGGGGATAACCGTTATTCCGCCTTCGTCGGAGTGAATGTGCCGCTCCAGATACGTATAATTCGCCTGGGCCCCGACGCTTATTTTCGCATCCATCACGTGCCGGACATCGACGGCATTCGGGAAGACGCAATGGGCGATTACGTTTATCTTCGCACCGGCCCGGACGGCCATGTCCATCTCGATTTCCTGAATCCCAGCCTCCTGAAGCAGCCCGAAACACATATGCACGGGCCTGGCGATGACGGTCCCTTCCGTTACAACGATGTGTATTCTCACGCCGCTGGGCGTTGACTGCGCATCCACCTCCAGGCCGGGCACTGTCCTGCTGCTGACGATTTCGTTCAGGCCGATGACCAGATGGGCGGTGTCGGGGTCGTCGATAGCGGCGTGTATATTGGCGAATTTTGTCAGTTCAAGATTGTCCATTGCCCGTATTTCCGTTCAATTCCGGGAGGTTTTTATGGTCGCATGGGATGCAGCGGTCTTTGAAATATCGGCTTATATTTTCGGGGTCTCCTTTGTCGAGGATTCTCCCGCAGCACATCAGGAAGGCGTGTTCCGCCCATCCCAGGACTTCCAGGCTATGGGTAATCAGCACGACAGTCGAACCGTCGGCCTTGAGGTGCGTGATTGCCTGCTCGATTCGCCGGAGGCTTTCGATGTCGATTCCGCTGTCGGGTTCGTCGAGCATGACGAGGCGCGGTTTCATCGCCAGTATCGACGCCAGTTCGATTTTTTTTCGTTCCCCGCCGCTGAGCGTCTTATCGACCGCTCTTGACATGTGCATCAGCGGCGAGAGCCCGACTTTCTCCAGCACGTCGGCGATACTCTCGTCGCTCATATCTCCGGCAGCGGCGCGGATGAATTTCCGCACCGTCAGACCCTCGAAGCGAGCCGGTTCCTGCCAGGCCAGCGTGATACCCTTACGAGCGCGCTCATCGACGCTCAAATCCTGGAGGTTTTGACCTTCGAAGAGCATTTCGCCGGTGATGTCGCGGTATCCGCTCAGCCCCATAACCGCCGAAGCCAGCGTCGATTTACCCGCACCGTTAGGCCCTACAATGGCGTGAACATATCCTTCGTGAAGGGCCAGGCTCAAACCGTCCAGTATCCGCTTACCGTTGGCTGAAAGGACCAGGTTTCTGATTTCAAGCATTTTCAATTTCCGATTTCCAATTGACAAAAAAACAAACAGAATAGCGGGATTTCGGGGATTACTGGATTATAGGGATTCTTTTTCTTCGGTTTCTTTTAGTAAAATCAAAATCCCTATAATCCAGTAATCCCTGTAATCCTGCTATTCCTCTTCTTTTTTTTTCTTCTTTCAGCAAAACCAAAATCCTGCCATCTTTTCTTCTTTTTCAATCGCAAATTGGAAATTGCAAATTGGAAATTGCAACTTGGGGAACAAGGATTTGAACCTTGACTAACTGATTCAGAGTCAGTCGTGCTACCGTTACACTATTCCCCAGTGAGTCTTACCGGTTCACGGGCATTCCCGCCGACTATGGTACTGTATTATTTGCCCGCGCGAGAGTCAAGGGGCGATAGTGCGCCAGCGGCATCCGATTTGACCTTGCAGCCGGCCCCTTTTGCGGCAACAATACGCAACCTATGTGTTCGGACACTGAAATCACCAGATAAGGAGTCGCAAGTATGGAAATCCAGGAGATTCAATTGCAGGACCTGGACGTTGAGGCGTTCATCGCAGAGCAAGTCAAGGCAATCGGCGACGCTGCCGGTGATAACCAGGCAGTCAACGCACTTTCCGGCGGGGTCGATTCAGCCGTGGTAACACTGCTGGGCCACCGCGCTATGGGTGACCGGTTGAGAACGTATTTCATCGAAAACGGCCTGATGCGCGAAGGCGAGCCGGAGTACATAGAGAAAATCTTCGCCGACCTCGGCGTAAAAGTAGAAATCATCGACGCCAAAGAGCAGTTCTTCGCAGCCCTGGCCGGCGTAACGGACCCCGAAGAAAAACGCGACAAAGGAATTACGCAGGTCTTCTATAAGGATGTCTTCGGGAAACTGGTCAGGGATTGCGGCGCGAACGTACTCTTGCAGGGTACGAACTATACCGACGTCGAGGAAACGGTCGCCGGCGTCAAGCGCCAGCACAATATCCTCGCGCAACTCGGTATCGACACCGAGAAGGCCTATGGCTACAAGGTTCTCGAACCGATTATCAGGCTGCGAAAGCCGGCAGTCCGCATCGTCGGCAAGGCCCTCGGACTGCCGGAGGAAATTTTCACCCGTCCGCCTTTCCCAGGCCCAGCCCTGGCGACACGTGTAATCGGCGAGGCTACGCCGGAGCGAATCGCACTGGTGCGATCAGCCACGACGATTGTAGAGGCCGAATTGGCCGATTGCGGGGCGTTCCAATACCTTGCCATTCTCCACGAGGACAAGGTTACAGGCCTGCGCGACGGCAAACGGGATTTTGGGCATCAGATTGAAGTCCGCTGCTGGGACAGCGAAGACGCCGTAACCGGCACGCCGACGAATCTGCCGTTCGAGATGCTCCGCAAGATAGCCGACCGGATAACGACGGAAATCCTCGGCGTCGTCAGCGTTACATACAACATCACCGCCAAGCCGCCGTCGTGCATTGAGGCTGTGTAACTATTGTTTCATATTCGGTCATGCGGAGGAGCGATGACTATGGAAAAGAAAGCACAGAAGTTCGCGCTTTGCGTAAGGAACGAGGACTGTGAAGACCTGGAACCTCACAAGGTCTATCAGGTCATCCCCGATACGCGTGCCGCGAAAGATGGCTATCTGAGAATCGTGGACGAATCCGGCGAGGGATACCTTTATCCCGAATCATACTTCATCCTCGTCAGGCTCCCCCGTAAAGCGCAAGAAGCCCTGCTGGTCGTGGGGTAACACCCCGGCCCGCAGATATGAAATCGATGCTCGTCAACGCGCAGAAGGAGCCGACGATGCGATGTTTATGGAGTTTCAGGTTAGCGATTTTTTTTATTCTGTCCGCGTCAGTCGTTATGCTCGCAGACGAAGGTGAGAAAAGAAGTCCGGTGCGCTCCGCGACACAGCGAGTTTCCCCACACGACGCTGCATGGCGGGGTCAATTCCCGCAGGTTACGTCCATTACCTTCAGTCTGGACGGGCAGTGGCTTATGGCAAGTTACTACCGCTCCGCAATGAACCGTGCCGGGACTGACTGGACAGTCTGGACCGTCCTGTGGAACCTGGAAACGGGCAAGCGCCTGCGATTCCAGAAGCCGCTTCAGCATCACGTTAGAATGCGCATGGGCGGAGGCGCCATAAGATTCTCCCCCTCGTCGTCGTCAAGTCCGGACGGAAAACGCCGGGCGTCGGCCGATATTCGTGGGATTATCCGCATTTGGGACGTCAAAAGCGGGGCCTTGGTTCGCACGCTGCGCCTGGACGACCGGCCGACAAATACGGTGCTCGTCGCGGCTATCCAGTGTTACAGCAAGTTCGGCGAGCCTGAAGCCAATCGCAAGAAATTAACCCGACTCGTCAACCGGGCTGCGTCGCGCGGGGCAAAGATAATCGTCCTTCCCGAAACTGCCGTTACCGGATACCTGTCAGCCGATCTGAAGAAGACCTGGCAGGCGGGTGGTCGGCCCGTCAGCGGCGGGTTGAAGGGTGTTGATCCGAAAGATGTCGCCGAGACTGTGCCGGGTCCGTCCACAAAGATGTTCGGCAATCTCGCCAAAAAGTGGGGCATCTATCTGACCGTGCCGCTGCTGGAGGTCGAGCGCAAGACAGGCCGGTATTACAATACGTCCGTGCTGCTCGGCCCGGATGGGCGAATACTCATCCACTACCGCAAGCGCGATCCCTGGAAATGGGCCGAGTGCGGCTGGGCGAGCAGGGGCGACCGCGGCAATCCCGTCGCCGACACACACTTTGGCCGGCTCGGGCTGCTGATCTGCTACGACATCCACGACCAGGCAAAGGTAATGGGCCGACTGAAGATCGACACGCTGCTGTATTCGATCGCCTGGGTCGAGGATAAGGGCAGCGACTGGTTCGCGAAAAAACTCCCTGCCATTGCTAAAGCCAACAAGTTCAACATTATCGCCGCTAACTGGACCGTTCCCAAGGCCCCTGCCCCGAAGTGGCACGGCTACGGTCAAAGTTGTATCATTGACGCGGCCGGAAAGGTGTTGGCCAAGGTCAAGGGTAACCTGCAAGAGGAAATCGTCTATACCGAACTGCCCCTGCCGGCACTGTCGCCGAACAAAGCAACACCGACTACGTCAAAGAAATGATGGAACCTGCAACATCACCGCCAAACCGCCAACATTAATCTGGTGCAGACACTTGACAATCGCGGCGGGACTCGCTATATACTGATGACCCGTTCAGGTTTTCATGTCCCGTTGGGCCGCACCAGACAGGTCGCCGCACCAGAATCCACAACCAAGAGGAATAAGGAAAAGGACTATGCCGAAACATGCTGACATCGACAAAGTAATGATTATCGGTTCAGGCCCGATCGTTATCGGGCAGGCGTGCGAGTTTGACTACTCCGGTACGCAGGCGTGCAAGGCATTGCGCGAACTGGGATACAAGATCGTGCTGGTCAACTCCAACCCAGCCACCATCATGACCGATCCGGGCATGGCTGACGTAACGTACATCGAACCGCTGACGCTCGAGGCCATGACGAAGATTATCGATAAGGAGCGCCCCGACGCGCTGCTTCCCAACCTCGGCGGGCAGACCGCGCTGAACCTGTCCTCGGAACTTCACAAAGCCGGCGTGCTGGACAAGTACGGCGTAAGGGTCGTCGGCGTGCAGGTGGATGCCATCGAGCGCGGCGAAGACCGCATCGCCTTCAAAAAGACGATGAACAGCCTCGGTATCGAGATGCCACACAGCACGGCCGTTTATAACATCGAGGATGCCGAGAAGGTGGCTGGTGAACTTGGCTATACCGTAGTAATTCGCCCAGCCTATACAATGGGCGGAACCGGTGGGGGGCTGGTGTATAACGTTGAGGAACTCCGCGTAGTCGCCAGCCGGGGAATCGCCGCCAGCCTCATCGGGCAAATCCTCGTCGAGGAATCCGTCCTCGGATGGGAAGAACTGGAACTGGAAGTCGTCCGCGATGCGAAAAACCAGTTGATTACCGTCTGCTTCATCGAAAACGTCGATGCGATGGGCGTCCACACGGGCGATTCATACTGCACCGCCCCGATGTTGACCATCAGCGCCGAACTCCAGCAGCGGCTCCAGGATTATTCATACAAAATCGTCGAGGCCATCCAGGTCATCGGCGGCACAAACGTCCAGTTCGCACACGATCCGAAAACGGGGCGCGTCGTCGTAATCGAAATCAACCCGCGAACGAGTCGCAGTTCCGCCCTTGCCTCGAAGGCGACGGGCTTCCCCATTGCGATGGTTTCAGCCAAATTGGCCGGCGGGATGACCATGGACGAGATTCCGTACTGGCGCGACGGTACGCTCGAAAAGTACACGCCGTCGGGCGATTACGTGGTGGTCAAGTTCGCACGCTGGGCCTTCGAAAAATTCCGCGACGCCGAAGATAAACTCGGTACGCAAATGAAGGCTGTAGGCGAGGTTATGAGCATCGGAAAGAACTATAAGGAAGCATTCCAGAAGGCCATCCGGTCGCTGGAGGACGGCAGAATGGGCTTGGGCTTCGCAAGGGATTTCAATGAGCGCCAGCCTGACGAACTGCTGGAAATGCTCCGCGAACCTACCAGCCAGCGTCAGTTCGTCATGTACGAAGCCATCCGAAAAGGCGCTACGGTCGAGCAACTTCACGAGATAACCTACATCAAGGCGTGGTTCATCGAACAGATGGCTGAACTGGTCGAACTGGAGGAGCAGATTCTCAAGTATAAGGGCAAGGCCTTGCCTGACGAGTTGCTGAGCCTTGCCAAGAAAGACGGTTTTGCAGATAAGTATCTCGGAAGGATTCTTGGCGTACCCGAGGCCGACATTCGTAAGCAGCGGATTGGCCTGGGCGTCGTTGAGGGTTGGCATCCCGTGCCCGTCAGCGGCGTCGAGGATGCCGCCTATTATTACTCCACCTACAACGCCCCCGATGCCGTCGGTACCAGCGACCGGCGAAAGATAATGGTCCTCGGCGGCGGGCCTAACCGCATCGGGCAGGGAATCGAGTTCGATTACTGCTGCGTACACGCCGCATTCGCACTGCGCGACGAGGGGCTTGAGACCATCATGGTCAACTGCAACCCCGAAACCGTCTCGACCGACTACGATACGTCCGACAAGTTGTACTTCGAGCCGTTGACCGTCGAAGACGTACTGAGCATCTACGAGAAGGAAAAGCCCGAAGGCGTCATCGTCCAGTTCGGCGGGCAGACGCCGCTTAACCTTGCGGCTGAACTCGAAGCCGCTGGCGTCAGGATAATCGGCACCAGCCCCGACACCATCGACCTGGCGGAAGACCGCGACCGATTCGGTAAGATGATGGATAAACTCGGCATCCCCATGCCCGAATCCGGAATGGCCAGCACGGTCGAAGAGGCATTGGCTATAGCCGGGCGGATCGGATATCCGCTGATGGTCCGCCCTTCGTTCGTGCTCGGCGGGCGAGGGATGGAGGTCGTCCATGACGAGGATATGCTCCGGCAGTATGTCGCAGCGGCTGTCGATGTTACGCCGGAGCGGCCTATTCTTATCGACAGGTTTCTCGACAACGCAATCGAGGCGGAAGCCGACGCACTGGCTGACGGGACCGACACTTTCGTACCGGCCGTTATGGAGCACATCGAACTGGCGGGCGTCCATTCGGGCGATTCAGCCTGCGTTATCCCGCCGATTAACATTCCGGCTAAACACCTGGAGACCATCAACGAATACACTCGCAAGATCGCCCGCGAACTGAACGTCGTAGGCGTAATGAACATGCAGTACGCCATCGCCGCCGACGTGGTTTATGTCCTTGAAGCCAACCCGCGCGCATCGCGGACCGTGCCGCTGGTCTCCAAGGTCTGCGGAATCCCGATGGCCCGCATAGCCACGCAGTTGATGCTCGGTAAAACGCTGGCGGAAATGGACCTTCAGCATAAGTCAATCCCGCACTTCGGCGTCAAGGAGGCTGTCTTCCCGTTCTCAATGTACCACGAGGTCGATCCCATCCTTGGGCCTGAAATGCGTTCGACGGGCGAGGTGCTGGGTATGGCCGATTCGTTTGGACTGGCGTTCTACAAGGCCCAGGAGGGCGCGAAGCAAATCCTTCCGACTGAGGGAACGGTCCTGATATCGGTTTCGCCTCACGACAGGCCTGCTGTGCTGAAGGCCGCTGGGAAATTCGCGGAAATGGGATTCAAGATACTGGCTACCGAGGGTACTTGTGTTTTTCTGACCGACAACGGCATAGAGGCCGAGGCGATAAAAAAACTCCACGAGGGTAGGCCTAATATCATCGACGCAATCACCAACGGGCGGATACAGCTCGTGGTCAATACGCCCATCGGCAAGATGAGCCAGTACGACGATTCTTACATTCGCAAGTCGGCTATTAAGTACAAGATACCGTACATTACGACGCTCAGCGCCGCCGAAGCCGCAGCGGAAGGCATCGCCGCCTATCGCACCAGCGGCAGCGGCGTCAAAAGCCTCCAGGACTACCACGCGGACATTAATTAGGGACAGTCACCTATTTTTTCTTGACTGGTTGTTGAAGGCGGGTTATTTTCTCTTTTATGCCACGTATAGCCAGAACGGTCATTCCGGGATGCCCGCACCACATCACTCAGCGAGGCAACAACCGTCAGGATGTATTCTTCGTCGATGACGACCGCCGCGTGTATCTGGAGATACTCAAGAGCCAGTCCGACCGCTTCGGCCTGGAGGTGCAGGGGTACTGCCTGATGGGGAATCACGTTCATCTCGTGGCTACGCCGAAGACGACCGAGTCGCTGGCCAAGGCCGTCGGCAGGACGCATTGGATTTACACCAAGTACGTCAACCGCCTTCACGGACGCATCGGCCACCTCTGGCAGAACCGTTTTTACTCCTGCGGGCTGGACGAGCGGCACTTCTGGACGGCGTTAGCCTATGTCGAGCGAAATCCGGTTCGGGCAGGTCTTGTGCGACGGGCGTGGCGTTATGCCTGGTCCAGCGCGTCGGCCCACTGCGGCCAGCCCGACAAGACCGGGCTGCTGGACCTTCGCCGGTGGTTTGAGATATCGGCGGATATGGATTGGCAGGATGTGTTGACTGGGCCGATAGAAAAGGATCGGATCGGCCTGCTACGTTCGCACACCCACCGAGGCCGACTGCTCGGCAGCGACCGGTTCATCAGTAAACTGGAAACTCTTCTAGGCCGACGACTCCGACCGCTACCGGTAGGACGTCCAAAAAAGAAAAAGCAAAGGTAAAAATAGGTGACTGTCCTGCTCTGTTGAAAAGAATCATGTTTTACCGATTCTCCTGCCGATAAGTCCCATATGTCAAGGACGACCAAAAATCCAATCGCGTTGGCGCGGGCAGCATTGGAGGCAGGCAAAGACGCATTGCCAGA
>JAUVIQ010000101.1 GCA_030592655.1 Planctomycetales bacterium
CGATAGCGATATCGACTGCGGGAGTATCGCTGTTATGGGTGGGTATAAGATGGGTTTTCGGCGACTTCAGGCCGGTGTTGCTTGGACTGGTCTGCTCGCTTATAGCGCTGGTGGCGGGTGAATGGTTGTGCTGGGGCGCGTCTGCCAGGCATACGCACCCACCGGCGCAGGCAGGACGAATCGCCGGTATCATCGGCGTTATTATGATGAGCACGCTGCTTCTGGTAGCGGGTATCCTGTCGATTCGCGTCTATGGAGTATCCTGACTTTCTGGAGTTACGTTATGTCGGTCCGAGTGCTACCCTTGCTTTGTGTTGTTGCGGCTTTATCGGTCCAAGCCGGTGCGGAAACGCCGAAATCCAGGGTGCCCCGCCCGTCGGACAAGAGCGTCTGGTCCGAGCAGGCTGCCGGCAGTCTCACCCACGAGGCGAGATCGTTGTGTCACCGGCGTTCCGGATCAACGCCGGCGAGGGTCGGGAGGACTCTTGCTTTGCTGCAATATGCCAGGCGGCTTTGTCCTTCCGAGACGGAAGTAAATCGTCAATTAATCGACCTTTACGAGGGGACGGGGAACCTCAATGCCGCCGCCGTCGCCGCCGGCGCTTGCGTCAAGGCGTTCCCGAACGATTACGCCTGCGCAATTCGCTGGATTCGCCTGACGCTTCAGGGGCTTAATACTGCCGAGAAACGCGTCGATTTTCTAAAGACCGTCGCGGAAAATAAAAAACTCTCCAACGGTATTCGCGCTGCCGCTGCCGTCGGATTGTGCAGGATTTACCGGGGACAGGGTCTCAAACAAAAGGCCCGTCAGGCCGCTAAACAGGCTTTGCGTTTTGACGCCCACGAACCGGCTGCGCTGCAGATGCTGGCGGAAATTACCAAACGAACCGCGCCTGCCGATATGTTCGAGATCGCCCTGGGCGTATTCGGGTCGAATCCTCGAAGCCTGTATGTATCCCGGAACCTGGCGCAGTCGCTTCAGGCTGCGGGGCTGTACGATAAGTCGCTGTTGTTCTACGACCATGCCCTCGCTGTTGCCCGGACGGTTCATCCGCCCGACGATGAAACCGAAGCGCTTCTGGTCGGTTACTTCAACGCGATGCTCGACGCCGGAAAGGCTGAAAAGGCGATTACTCTTATCGCTCCTTACCTTAAACGCTACCGTCGGAGCCTCAAACTACAGGGATTAATGGTTGAGGTCTGCCGCTTTCTCGGAAGGGACGAAGCCGCTGCCGCTCACGTCGGAGTCATGGCGGATATTTATAAACCGCTGACCTCACCGGCATTGAAGCGGAGCGGACCTGCCAATGCCGAACTTGCGTGGTTTGATCTTACCTTCCGCTCCAGGCCCGGAGACGCGATTCGATGGGCCAATGCAGCGGCGCTTTCGGCGGGGGATAATTTATTCGTCCAACGTGTGCTCGGCGCTGCCGAACTGGCGACAGGCAAGGTTGATTCAGGTGCAAAACGCCTGATCCGTCTGGTCAAAAAGGACCAGTACGCAGCGGCGATCCTGGCGGGGCATTACTACCGCAGCGGCGCTCCGGAAAAGGGCGAAAAAACGCTGCTCGACGGAGCGGGCGACATTCGCACAGGACCGGCCTGGCGGGCTTTGAAAAAACTCGCCGATGAGCGAAAGGTCAAACTCCCGCCCGTATCCTATGGAAAAAAGATGCAAAGTGCGTTGGATAAACTACCGGCGTATCTACTCGAAATGGGACGACACCCGGAAAAATTCATCAGCGTAAAACTGACTGCGACAAAGACCAAAGTCGTGCCCGGAGAGGCGGTGGAAGTTACCGTAACTGTCAGGAACATCTCGAAGCATCCGGTCGGGCTGGGGATTGGAGGGTTGTTCAACCCATCCATATTCTTAAGCGTATCGGCAGAGGGTCCTTCCCGTGCGACGCTGCCGAATCTGACGCTCATGATCCTGCCGGCGCCGAAATATCTCAAAGCCGGAAAAGAAGTTTCCCAGACAATTCGCGTTGATGTCGGTGAACTTGAAGATTTGCTTGCCGCTTGGCCGATGGCGGAAGTGAAACTTTCGATAAGCGCACTGCTGGACCCGCTTCAGGATGGGGAAAAGTTGTTCTCTTCAGTGCCGGGAATAAAGATAGCCCCTGTAACGATCCGTCGCGCCGCGATGTTTGACGTTTCCGGCGGCGAGAAATCCGCCGGGCTGGCGCTGGGCTACATCGTTCGTGATCTCAAGCAAGGCTCGCCGGCCCGGCAGATGCGAGCGGCCAGGCAGACGGCGTCGCTGTTGGGGTATGTCTGCAGGAGCGAAACAGGAAAGGCAAAGCCCGTTTTACCGAAGGTCCTGACCAGGCCGATACTCTTGAGAATGACAAAGGAATTTCTGGAATCTCCTTCACCCGTTGTGCGGGCTGAAATGCTGGCAGCCTTGCATCAGGTCGATCTGAACGCACAGATTATCTCGCTGATGGGACCACGAATCCAGGACGCCGACAGCATGGTACGAATGAGGCTTATCGAACTCCTGGCTGTGAAACGAACGAGAGGACATCGAACGCTTCTGGACCATTTCGCCGCCGATAGCGACGAACTTGTCCGCGAAATGGCGAAGACACTGCGTAAAAAATAATTTTCAATTTCCGATTTCCGATTTCCAATTGACAGAAGGAATCGGTTTGTGCCTTTTCAATCGGAAATTGAAAATGGGAAATCCCAAAGGGACAGGTTGAAAATGGGAAATTGGAAAGAGAATATTCTTGGTACGATCGGCCGGACGCCGCTGGTTCGGATTAACCGCCTTATTCGCTCCGACGCGACGGTTCTGGCGAAGGTTGAGTTTTTCAATCCGCTCGGTTCGGTAAAAGACCGCGTTGCCGCCGCAATGATCCAAGCCGGCGAAGAGGCGGGAAAGGTCGGACCCGATACGGTCATCGTCGAAGCCACCAGCGGCAATACGGGTATCGGCCTGGCGTTTATCTGTGCAGTGAAGGGATACCGCTGCATTATCACGATGCCGGAAAATATGAGCATCGAGCGACAAAAGATTATGTCGGTCCTTGGGGCCAAGGTCATTCTGACGCCTGCTGCGGAGGAGACCCCCGGCGCTATCGCCAAGGCCCAGGAAATAGTCGCCTCCACGCCCGGCGCATTCATGCCCAACCAGTTCGTCAACTCCGCCAATCCTGAAATTCACCGCACGACGACCGCACAGGAAATATGGGACGATACCGACGGGAAGGTCGATATTCTCGTTGCCTGCGTCGGTACGGGCGGGACGTTCACGGGTGTGGCTGAAGCGTTGAAGCAGCGCAAAAGCGGCTTTTTCGCCGTTGCTGTCGAACCGGCCGGTAGTCCGACGCTGACGCAGGTCATGAGCGGTCAGCCGCCGGTGTCCGGGCCGCACAAGATTCAGGGCGTCGGGCCGGAGTTTATCCCCGAAGTAATGAACATGGACGTAGTCGATGAAGTCGTTCGCGTAACCGACGACGATGCGATTGACTGGGCAAGACGGGCTGGACGCGACGAAGGGCTGCTGGTCGGAATCTCATCCGGCGCTGCTCTGGTAGCCGCTGACGAAATTGCCCGCAGAGACGAAAACAGCGGAAAAGTAATCGTCGTAATCCTGCCCGACGGCGGAGAAAGATACCTCTCCACAGAACTGTTCGATTTTTAACCACAAAGTGCACAAAGAACACAAAGGACAGAAAAATTAAAAGTTTATTTTTTCCTTTGTGTTCTTTGTGCACTTTGTGGTTCATTCTTCTTATGCGGCGATTTGTCGATTTACATACTCATTCAACCGCTTCGGATGGGGACATGCCCCCAGCCGAACTGGTGCGCCTTGCCGACTCCGGGAAACTCCTGGCTTTGGCGCTGACGGACCACGATACCGTTGCGGGTCTGGCCGAGGCGCAGCAGGCTTGCGATGCGCTGGAGGCCCACGGCCCCGTGGGGCTGCGGTTCATTCCCGGCATTGAAATATCAGCGGTCTTTACCGACGGTCTGCTGCACATCCTCGGCTTGGGCATCGACCCGGATAATGGGCGTTTGCAGGAAACCGCCCGGTCGCTTCGTCAGGCCCGCAACGAACGAAACCCGCAAATGCTCGCCAAACTGCACGAGTTGGGTATGGATATTTCAATGGAAGAATTGGTCGGACTGGCTTCGGGTCCGAACCCGGCGGACGCCGATTCGGTTATGGTAGGGCGGCTTCACATGGCAAGGTTGTTGCGGATGAAGGGATACGTTCGCAGCGAGTCCGAAGCCTTCGACCGCTACATCGGCACGGACAAACCGGCGTTTATAGACAAGGAGAAACTCTCGGCCCGCGAGATTATCGAAGCCATTCACTCCGCCGGCGGGGTGGCGATATTGGCCCATCCGGTCGAGTTGAAATGCACGAATGACGCCATGCTCGAACGTGCCGTCAAATCGCTCACCCGCGACGGGCTTGACGGGATCGAGGTGTATCACTCCAGCCACAATGGCCGACAGGTGCGCTCGTACCTGGATTTGGCTCGTCGATTGGGGCTGGTGATTTCGGGCGGTTCGGATTTTCACGGCTCGGCAAAGTCCGGTGTAAAACTGGGCAGGCCCCGCGTACCCGTCGAAGCCGTCGAACAACTCCTTGCCAAAATCGGCAGTTAAATGATACCCTTGTGGGCGATGAAGATTCTCCGATACATCCCGATTGTGGTTTTAGTCGCTTTGACAACCGGATGCTCGTCGGCCGGCGCAGGTCGAGGCGGACTCATGAGAAAAATGTTCGGTCCGTCGCCGAAGCAACTGGTCGTACAGATGTTCGAGTCCGAGGACCCGGACCTGCGACGGGATGCGATTGAGCGGTTATCGAAGAAAGATTGGGGCCGGCGCGGCGCGTACCTGAAGGCCTATGCGATTATGACCACCGATTCGGCTTCGACCGTTCGCAGCGCCGCCGTGCGCGCGCTTGGTCGGTCCGGTAATGCAGAATACGCAAAAGAAGTCATCGCCGCCCTGTCCGACCGCGAGCCGTCGGTGCGGACCGATGCCGCTGTAGCGCTGGATTCGATATTCGCGCCGGAGGCTGTAGGGCCTTTGTCGCTCAGGGCGAATTCCGACGTATCGCCTGACGTTCGCGTCGCATCCGCTCGCGCATTACGACATTATCGGCAGCAGGACGTTCTTGAGACGTTGTTGCGATGCCTGGACGATCCGAAACTCGCCGTTCGCTGCCGGGCTGCCGGATCACTGACCGAATTGACCGGTGAGAACGCCGGTACCGACGCCCGCGCCTGGCGGCGAATACTTACCGAAAAAACCGACCCGTTCGCCACGACAACGCCGGCAAAGAAAAAAGCATGGTGGAAATGGTTCTAAAACACTAACGGAATACAAGGTAATTTGGAGAGAAATGGTGCAGCATCCCAAGGTAGTAGTTATCGGCGCAGGAAGTTTGTTTTTCGGGCGTCAGGCAATCTGGCAGATGGTCCATTCCGAGCATTTGCGGACGGGCACGTTGGCCCTGGTGGACACCGACGCCGAGCGTCTGGAAAAGATGGCGGCCTTGGCCCGTAAGGTCGTCGAACACACCGGCGCGCCGCTGGCGATAGAGGCCTCGGTCAAGCGGACGGACGTGCTGAAAGACGCCGACTTCGTAGTGCTGAGTTTCGCCGATCGCGGCGTGCATTTTCGAGGAGTCGATTGCGACGTCTCGCTCAAGCACGGCATCCGAATGTGCAGCGGCGACACCATAGGGCCGGGCGGGATATTCCGGGCGATGCGGGAATTGCCGGTAATCCTGAAGTGCGCCGCCGACATCGAGAAACTGTGTCCGGACGCCTGGGTGATAAATTACATCAACCCGACAGCCGTCGGCGGCATCGGCATGAGACGCTACGCGCCGAAACTCAAGAGTTTCGCCCTCTGCTCCAGCCAGCACATGCCCCGCATCAAAATAGCCTACGCAAAACGGGCGGGAATCATCGAAACCGACGAGCAGTTCACGCCCGAAATAGACGAAAAATTCGACCTGCGGATCGCCGGCGTGAACCACTTCACCTGGATACTCAAGGCCGAGTTCGAGGGCAAGGACCTCACCGGCGTTATCGCCGAGGCCGTCAGGCGCGACGCAGCCACCGAAGGCGACGGCGGCGACACCGGCGCAAAAGCGATGTCCAACGACGCCATCGGTTACGCGCTTTACGAGATATTCGGCCACATTCCGACCGTCGTAGGCCACACCAAGGAATACGTCCGCTTCTGGCAAGGATTGGGCAGGAGCACGGACCCTATCGGAACGTTGGAAATCTGGCAGACCGCCCCGCGATACGAGCGCCATGACGAGATGTGGAAGCAGGTGGATGATTTCCTGGATGGAGGCATACCCATCAGCGATTACATGACGTCCTTCGAACCGGACCACGCCACGGACATCATCGAGTCGATTGTCGCCGGCTTGGGCAAACCGTTCTACATCAACACCTTCAACGAAGGCGCTGTAACCAATATGGCCGATGACGCTTATATGGAGTTACTGTGCGATATTGACGCCGACGGCATCCGGCCTCGACCGGTCGGCGAGTTTCCGCGCGGGTTGCGGTCGCTCACCGAACAGGTGCTCGACACGCACGAACTGACGGCGGAAGCCGTTGCCACAGGACGGCGCGACCTGCTGCGCAGGGCGATGCTTACCGACCCGCTGGCGCTGTCCATCCCCGATACGGACGCGATTATCGATGAACTGCTCGAAGCCGAGAAAGACGCTCTGCCGAAGCGATGGTTCGATTGAATCCTGTCATGAAAAGCGAAATTGTCAAAGACGAGTTGATTTACACCGGAGCGGTTTGCCGGGTGCATAAGATCGGCTTGCGGATGGACACCGGCGAGGTCGTGCCGCGTGATTTAATCGAGTTCGATAATGCGGTCGTGGTGGTTCCTGTGCTGGCTGACGGGTCGGTGGTGATTATCCGCAACGAGCGGTTCGCGGTGGGCGAGAACTTATATGAATTCCCCGCCGGTAAAATCGACGGCGACGAGGCCCCGGAAGATTGCGCGTCGCGCGAACTTATCGAGGAGACCGGCTACACCGCAGGTCGGCTTGAGAAACTTGGCGGATTTTATTCCTGTCCCGGCGCGGTTACGGAATACCTCCACGCATTCGCCGCGACGGAACTGACGGCAGGGCCCCAGAGGCTTGAACAGTACGAACGAATCGAAGTTGAACTTGTCAGCCCGGGGCGAATTGACGATATGATTCGCAGCGGCGAACTGCACGACGCCAAGAGCATCTCGGCCTGGGCGATGTGGCGTCTGAAAGAGAGAATCTGATGAGTTGGCGTGATCGACCATACGCGCAGCAGGATTATAATTCTCCTCCACCGCAACGCTCCGGCGGGTTTGCCGGCGGAATGCCGCGACCGGGATTGGCGGTCAAGTATCTGCTGATTATCAATATCGTGGTGTTTTTCCTCCAGGTGCTTCCGGATGTCGAAGGTCATTTGTTCGACTGGGGCACCGTCGTCCCAGCCCTCTGGTGGCAGCCTTGGCGGTATATCACCTGTCAATTTCTCCACGGCGGTCTGTTTCACCTGTTCTTCAATATGATAGGGCTTTACTTTCTGGGGATGTTGCTGGAGTCCGGGTGGGGCGCGAGGCGATTTTTGGTCTTTTATCTCGTCTGCGGTGTAGTTGCCGGTGTGGCCCATGTGCTTATGGCCTTTGCGATGGACAAGGGGATAGAGGTGCCCTTGCTGGGCGCTTCGGGGGGCGTGTATGGCGTAGTGATTGCCTGTGCGATATTGTTTCCGCACATTCGCCTGATAGTGTTCCTGTTTCCGATGCCCATTCGTACAGCCGCTGCGTTGTTCCTCGGAATAGCGGTCTTTTTTACGCTTCAGGATTTCTTTAATCCCGCTGCAACCGGTGGCGGGATCGCGCACGTTGCCCATCTGGGCGGGGCGGTGGCGGCGGCGGTGTGGATTTGGGTATTGCCGAAACTACGTATGAGATTACGCTCCAGCCATCGGCCTGCAGGACAGGGACAGTGGGAAAAGAAACTAAAACAACGACGCGAACAACAGGAAAAGATCGACAGCATACTCGATAAAATCCGAAGCGAAGGCATCGGCTCACTCAGCAAAGGTGAGAAAAGAACGCTGCAGGAAGCGACCGAACAGCAACGAAGAGACGAATTGTGAAATACGTTTCCACGCGCGGACAAGTCGAGCCTGTCGAATTTCAGGACGCCGTTCTGATGGGCCTGGCCGACGACGGCGGGCTGATTATTCCCGAATCAATCCCTGACGTCGCAGGCCGGTTGGAAGCGTGGAAATCGCTGGATTATTCCGAATTGGCGTTTGAAATCATCAGGCTGTTCGTCGGCGACATTCCCGAAACCGATCTGAAAACGCTTATCGAAAAGACCTATGGCCGGGCGTTCGATCCGGCTCCGGTGGTAACGGTTAAGGTCGGATCTGTCTATGTCCTCGAATTGTGGCACGGGCCTACGCTCGCGTTCAAGGACATCGCCCTGCAACTTCTTGGAAATTTGTTCGAGTACATTCTCGCCCGGCGTGGCGGGCGTTTGAACATCCTCGGCGCGACCAGCGGCGACACGGGTAGCGCTGCAATCGCCGGATGCCGGGGCAGGGCGGGTATCGACATATTCATTATGCACCCAGCCGGGCGGGTCTCGGAAATCCAACAGCGGCAAATGACGACCGTCCTCGACGAAAATGTCCACAACATCGCCGTGGCCGGCAACTTCGACGATTGCCAGCGGATTATGAAAACGCTCGCAGCCGATCTTGAATTCAAAGGTAAATACTCGCTCGGAGCCGTAAATTCCGTCAACTGGGCAAGGGTGCTGGCGCAGATTGTCTATTATTTCGCAGCCGTTTTTCACGTCCAGGCTGAAACCGGCGCTCGGCAAGTTCGCGTCGAGGTCCCGACGGGCAATTTCGGCGACATACTGGCTGGGTGGTACGCCTGGCAAATGGGTCTGCCGATAAGCCAACTCATCCTGGCCACCAACGAAAACGACATCCTCGCAAGGTTTTTCAGCAGCGGGGAGTACTCGCTGGGAAAATTGTCGCAGACGCTTTCGCCCTCGATGGATATCCAGGTAGCCAGTAATTTTGAGCGGTATCTGTATTACAAGGTTGGCTGTGATGCAGGGCGATTACGGACGTTGATGGACGATTTCGCCCGGACGGGTTCGTTGCGAGTGGAAGTTGGGGACGATGGTTCGGTCGATTCAGCCTTCGCCGTTGGCGTGGGTACACAAGCCGACGTGCTGGCGACTATCCGCAAATATCACCAGCAGTACGATTACCTGTTGGACCCCCATACTGCCGTGGGCGTGGCGGTAGCCGAGGCGATGGGAGTTTCGGACGACCCGCTCCTCTGCCTGTCAACCGCCCATCCCGCCAAGTTCCCCGAAGCCATAAAAAAAGCCACCGGCCAGAACCTGGCCCATCACCCAGCCATTGACGCACTTGCGGATTTACCCACCCGCTGCGTCGAATTACCAAACGACATCGAGGCAGTGCGGGAGTTTATTGTCAAGACGATTGGATAGTGATTTTTGAATCTCTGGTACTTGCAGATAGTATAAAAGGGTTGAATACAAGGTTCAGCCCGAAGCCCAGCCATTCGAATGGCTGGGCTTTGCTGGTGCGTTCTTGTATTAAGCGGTAAAATGTATGAGCGATGCAGAACCAAATGGATAAAGAAGCAGTTTTAAAGATCATTCGGCGTTTTGGTGAGGCCCTTGGGAATCATGGTGTCAGGGCATCAAAGATTATCCTATACGGTTCGTATGCCAGAGGTGATTGGCGCGAGTGGAGCGATATCGATCTGGTAGTCGTGTCAGACGACTTCGCGGACAAAAACCATTGGGAACGCATCGTAGTCCTTTCCGACGCGATTTACGATCTCTGGGAGCCAATCGAGGCCGTTGCCATGACGCCGGAAGAATGGGAAAAAGGCGATTCCATGATCGCCCAATTCGCCAGAGAAGGCGAAGAAGTCTATTCAGCGTAGGGGAAAAGAAGAAACAGTCCACGAATTGTATTTTTTGTGGCAACCTTCACAGACCGACGTGTAAGGTATGAAGTTGGATATCGAGAATAAACGAAAGGTGAATAGGGATTATGAAATGGATGGCCTTAATCGTCTTGCTTTGCGGCATATTTGGCATTGTCTTTTTAGGGGTTGGCCGGGGCGACGAGACAGAATTTTGGAAGATGAATATCGGTGATACACACCATGCGCTTGCAGCCATTATTGTGGGAACACTCGCCGCGATTTGCATCGTCGATATTCCGA
>JAUVIQ010000183.1 GCA_030592655.1 Planctomycetales bacterium
CCGTATCTTTCCGTATTGTTCCGTATCTTTCCGTATCTTTCCCTATCTTTCCGCATCTTTCCCAATTGTTCCATTCTTTCCGGGCAGTATCGGGTGGAGAATGTTTTGCGCATTTGCAATTAGAGGCCTGCGTATTGGTGAGAAGTTTGACGCCGGCGTAACAGGTCGATAAAATCCTTGCGAACAGTTGAACTTTTGTTTTTTTTGAAGAGAGTGATCATGCAGATAAAATTGAGTTTTCTCGGCGCGGCGCGGAATGTTACCGGTTCCAGGTTCCTTGTCGAAGCCGACGGGTTGCGGATACTGGTCGATTGTGGGCTGTATCAGGAAAGGAACTTGCGCGGACGTAACTGGGACCCGTTCCCCGTCCCGCCGAAGACGATAGACGCCGTCCTCCTGACTCACGCGCATCTGGACCACTGCGGGCTGTTGCCCAAACTCGTCCGCGAGGGCTTTGGCGGGAAGATATACTGCACCGGGGCGACTGCCGAGATCGCCCGGATCATCCTTCTGGATTCAGCCCATATCCAGGAAGAAGACGCCGAGTACAAGCGTCGCCGGCACCAGCGCGAAGGAAGAAAGGGGCGTTACCCTGAAGTTCCGCTCTAGACCACCGCCGACGCCGAGAAATGCTTCCCGCTCTTCTCGCCGGTCAAGTACGACCATCCGGTGCGGATAAACAATGCAGCCGAGGCTGTCTTCCGCGACGCCGGGCATATCCTCGGCTCATCCATAATACGCCTGAAGATCAACAAAAACGGCGAGGAAAGGACAATCCTGTTTTCCGGGGACCTCGGACGGAAGAATATGCCGATTATCGACGACCCGTCGGAATTCAGCCACGCCGATTATGTCCTGATCGAATCGACTTACGGCGACCGCATTCACGGAAAGGCTGAAGACGTGGAGGGTAAACTCGCCGACGTTATCAATGCCACGAAACAGGCCGGCGGCAATGTCATCATTCCGTCCTTCGCACTGGAGCGGTCGCAGGACCTGATGTATCACCTCAACGAACTTTTCCTGTCGAATCGCATCCCTCGGATGCCGGTTTATCTCGACAGTCCGATGGCCATCCGCGTTACGGAGGTTTTTAAGGACCACCCCGAACTGTTCGATGAGAGTATGACCGAACGAGTCAACGGGCGGGCGTCGCCGTTCGCCTTCAAGGGCTTGAAGATGACACGGACAACCAACGAATCGAAGGCTATCAGGAACGCCAGGGGAACGTCCATTATCATCGCCGGGTCAGGGATGTGTACCGGCGGGCGAGTGAAACATCACCTGGTCAACAATATCACAGGCCCGGAAAACACGGTTCTCTTCATCGGGTACCAGGCTGTCGGGACGCTTGGAAGGCGTATTGCCGAAGGCGACGAAGAAGTCCGAATCCTCGGGAAGGATTATCCGGTCAAGGCGAAGATCGCCACCATCGACGGTTTTTCCGCACATGCCGACAAGGACGAACTTTTCCGCTGGCTGAGCGGCCTGCAAAATCCGCCGAAACATGTCTTTGTCGTTCACGGTGAAGCCGAAAGCGCCAAGTACTTCGGTAATTACGTCGGCGAAAAGACCGGATGGGACGTGTCGGTGCCGCAATACAAGGAAGAGGCAATTCTCGATTAGGACGGCCACAGGTCTTTGACGTATTCCTGGATCGGTTTTACGCCCGGCGTTCCTGATCGCAGTGCGGCGATACCGTCGATAGCGGCTTCGGCGGCGGTGGTCGTGGTGATCAGGGGTATTCCGTGGGCGACGGCGTTGATGCGAATGGCGGTTTCGTCGGCGCGAGGCCGTCGTCCTGAAGGCGTATTGATTATCAGGTCGATTCGGCCGTTTTTGATCGCATCGACGACGTGAGGCCGGCCTTGGCGGACCTTGTTAATCCGCTCGTTGGAGACGCGATGACGGTCGAGGAATTCGCTTGTCCCGTCGGTGGCGATGAGGGTGAACCCCATGGCTTTGAGCCGACGAATAACCGGAAGTGCCGCCTGCTTGTCGTCGTCCTTGATGGATACGAAGACCGTTCCGCTTTTCGGGAGGATAGTACCGGCTGCGAGTTGACTCTTGGCGTAGGCGAGTCCGAAATCGTGATCAATTCCCATTACCTCGCCGGTCGATTTCATCTCCGGTCCGAGCACCGCGTCGGTTCCGCTGAATCGGCTGAACGGGAAGACCGATTCTTTCACGCCGACGTGCTCGAGCGGCTTACGAGGTTTGTCCAGACCCATCGACGCGAGCGTCTCGCCCAGCATCACCCGCGTGGCGACTTTGGCTATCGGCACGCCTGTAACCTTGCTGACGAACGGTACGGTCCTGCTGGCGCGGGGGTTGACTTCGAGAATGTACAGTTCGCGCCCGCCGACGGCGGCGAACTGGATGTTCATCAGGCCTCGGACATTCAATTCCATCGCCAGGTCGCCCGTCGCCCGGCGGATTTCTTCAGCCACCTGCTCATCGAGGCGGTGCGGCGGCAAGGCCATTGCGGCGTCGCCGGAATGCACGCCGGCATACTCGATGTGCTCCATGATACCGGCGATATAAACGTCCGTACCGTCGGAAATCGCATCGACGTCCAGCTCGATTGCGTCTTCGAGAAATTTGTCAATCAGCACCGCCGCTCCGTCGGAGGCCTCCAAAGCAGCCTGGACAAAGTGGCGGAGGTCCTCATCGGTATAGACGATTTCCATCGCCCGCCCGCCGAGAACGAACGACGGACGAACAATTACCGGATATCCGATTTCGCAGGCCAGTCCGAGCGCTTCGGCGACCGACGAAGCCATACCGTTGCGAGGCTGGCGAATTCCCAGGCGAGAGCACATTTCGCTGAACTGCTCGCGGTCTTCCGCCCGGGCGATGGAGGCGGGACTTGTTCCGAGGATCGGGACGCCGGCATCGGCCAGACCTTCCGCCAGGTTCAGCGGCGTCTGCCCGCCGAACTGGACTATCAGGCCACGAGGTTTTTCGCGGTGGACGATTTCGAGGACATCTTCGAGCGTCAACGGCTCAAAGTAGAGGCGGTCGGATGTGTCGTAGTCGGTCGATACGGTTTCGGGGTTGCAGTTGACCATAATGGACGGGATGGACATTTCGCCCAGGGCTTCAGCGGCGTGGACGCAGCAGTAGTCGAATTCCAGCCCCTGACCGATGCGGTTAGGCCCGCCGCCGAGGATCATCACGCCGGGCTTCTCGGACTGGCGGGTCTCGTCCTCGCGATCATAGGTCGAGTAGTAGTAGGGCGTAAAGGCCTCGAACTCACCCCCGCAGGTATCGACCAGTTTGAACACCGCTCGAATACCGACCATTCTGCGACAGGCTCGGATCCACTCGGGCGACACATGCCAGATGCTGGCAAGTTGGATATCCGAGTAGCCCCACTGCTTGGCTCTGCGAAGCAGGTTAACGAAGTAGTTTTCGTCAACGTTCTTTTTCTTGGTCTCCTCGGGAACGTGGAGCAAACTCGCAATGGTCAGCCGTGCTGCCCTCTGGTGCAGTGCTTCCGCTTCCTGCCGTTCTTCTTCGCTCAAGGAGCGATCATTGAGGGCATCTTCGACCTTCCTCATCATGCAGGCGCCGAGATGCATAAGAGCAAGCGCGCCCTCGGCGGCCAACTCTCCCTCGAATTCGACCAATTGTTGGATGTTATCCAGGAACCACGGGTCGATGCCGGTCAGTTTGTTGATTTCGTCGATGCTCATTCCCTGCTGCATTGCCAGGCGGATGGTGAACAGGCGAAGGGAGTTGGGCGAGGTCAGTTTTCGGCGGATGTCGGCGGGGTCGATTTTGTCGAACGGGACGTCGCGCCCGTCAGCGCCCAGTCCGGCGCGCTTGATTTCCAAGCCACGGAGCGCCTTCTGAAGCGCCTCCTTGAACGTTCGCCCGATGGCCATTACCTCGCCGACGCTTTTCATGCTGACGGTGAGGAAATCGTCGGCTTCGGGGAATTTCTCGAATGTGAATCGCGGTATTTTGACGACGCAGTAGTCGATTGTCGGCTCGAAGCAGGCGGGCGTCCGGCGGGTGATGTCGTTGGGGATTTCATCGAGCGTCATTCCGATAGCCACCTTTGCGGCGATTTTTGCGATGGGGAAGCCGGTGGCCTTGGAGGCAAGGGCGCTGGATCGGCTGACTCGCGGGTTCATCTCGATAGCGACCATTCGTCCGGTTTTGGGATGGACGGCGAACTGGATATTGCACCCGCCGGTTTCGACGCCGATTTCGCGGACGATTTTGAGCGAGTCGTCGCGCATTTTCTGGTATTCGCGGTCGGTGAGCGTCTGGGCCGGCGCGACGGTTATCGAATCGCCCGTGTGCACGCCCATCGGGTCGAGGTTTTCGATGGAGCAGATTATCACGGCATTGTCGTTACCGTCGCGCATAGCCTCCAGTTCGAATTCCTTCCACCCGATGACGGATTCTTCCAGCAGTACCGAATGGACGGGCGACATTTCGATACCGGTGGCGACCTGCGTCTCGAACTCCTCGACGTTGTACGCCACCGATCCGCCGGACCCGCCAAGCGTGAACGACGGACGGATAACGACGGGCAGGCCGAGATCGGCCTGTATCCTGCGGGCCTGGTTCATGTCGTGAGCGACTTCGCTGCGGAGGACTTCCACGCCGGCAGCCGATACGATGTCCTTGAACGCGTCGCGGTCTTCCGCCCGGTGGATTACCTCCGCCGTTGCGCCGATCATTTCGACGCCGAACTTTTTCAGCAGCCCAGCCTCATGTGCTTCGACGGCAAGGTTCAGCGCGGTCTGCCCGCCGAGCGTCGGCAGAATCGCGTCGGGCCTTTCTCGTTGGAGGATCGCTTCGAGCATCTCAAGCGTTATCGGCTCAATATAGGTGCGTTCAGCCATCTCCGGATCGGTCATAATCGTAGCGGGATTGCTGTTGAGCAGGACGACGGAATATCCCTCCTCGCGCAAGGCCTTGCACGCCTGCACGCCGGAGTAGTCAAACTCGCACGCCTGGCCGATAACGATAGGCCCAGCCCCGATTATGAGTATCTTCTGAATGTCTGTTCGTTTGGGCATAGATAAACACGAATTTTGTAATTGGTAATTCGTAATTGGTGAAAAGATATCCGATGCCCAGCACTGATTACCAATTACTAATTACGAATTACCAAGAACTACTTCCTTTTCTTTTTCATACTCGCTTCGATGAAGTCGGCGAAGAGCGGGTGCGGGGCTACGGGTCTGGAGCGGAATTCCGGGTGGAACTGCACTGCCAGGAACCAGGGATGCCCGGTAAGTTCGATAATCTCCACCAGTTTGTTGTCCGGGCTGACGCCGCTGAACAGCATACCGTTTGCCTCGAAGACCTCGCGGTATGCGTTGTTGAACTCGTATCTGTGGCGGTGGCGTTCGTTAATTTGTTCGGTCCCGTAAGCCTGACGAGCGAGGGACCCTTGAGCCAATTTACAAGGCCAAGCGCCGAGCCGCATCGTCGCGCCCTTGTCGGTAACTGCCTTTTGCTCTTCCATCAGGTAGATGACGGGATGTTGGCAGTCAGGCCGGATTTCGGTGGTGTCGGCATCGTCCAGGCCGCAGACGTTCCGCGCGAACTCAATGGCTGCGCACTGCATCCCCAGGCAAAGCCCCAGCATCGGGATACCCCGCTCGCGGACGTAACGAATGGCCGATATTTTCCCCTCGATTCCACGCAAACCGAATCCGCCCGGAACCAGTATCCCCTGAACGTCGCCAAGAAGGGCGTCAGGACCCTGCGATTCGATGTCTTCAGCCAGGACCCGCTTGACGACGACCTTGCAGTTATTCGCGATCCCGCTGTGGTCGAGGGATTCGTATATGCTCTTATAGGCGTCCTGGAGTTCACTGTATTTTCCGACCACTGCCACCGAAACGGTCGATTCGGGATTGCGGATGGTCTCGATAATTCCGGGCCAGGGTCC
>JAUVIQ010000073.1 GCA_030592655.1 Planctomycetales bacterium
CCATCCGTTCGGCGCTCGGTTTAGTCTTGCTGCCGGCTTTGCCCAATAGCCGCATCGCCTCTTTAGCCAGACGTTGGGCCTGGGCATTGCTCATTCCGTCGGAAAACGCCTTGTTGAACTCATTCCCGAGGCTGTCCAGCCCGCCTGCCTGATCCTTCAGCGCCTGAGACGCCGCCAGCAGCGCTTCGGTCATCTGCTCTTCCAGGTCATCCCATATACGCGGCTGGGCGGCCCGCTTTTCCATTGCCTGGGCAATCGACTTCAGCCTCGCTGCGTGTTTCTTCTGTAGTTCGAAAATCTCGCGCAGTTTCTGCTTGTCCGCCTTGCTCCAATTGCCGCCGTTTTTGTCCACACGTTCGAGCAACTCCTCCATCTGCCGCCGCAACCGATCGCCCTCGCGCTGCGCGTCGTCCATCGCGGCCTGGAAGGCAGCCAGTTCATTGGCCAGTTCCTGCATTCGGATTGAGGCTCGGATCTGCCGAAGATATTGTTCTTCGCTGATTACGCTGATGACCTGCGTGGCGGTTTCGGTGAATTGGCCGAGTCCTCGCCCGTCCTGCGCTGATGCATAGTAGGTAATCACATCGCCGGCCCGCGCGCCCAGTGCAGGCAGGTCGAACGTGTAGGACGCCGTCGCGTATGTGGGTGTGCCCGCGAGTTTCAGTTCTGCCGGCGTCGGGCCCCAGCCATTTACGCCCCGCAGCAGGCGGACCCGCTTGACGGCTACGTCGTCGCGAGCGATTATCTCGACGTTCACCTTCCATGTTTCGGGGACAATAACGCTCGGAGCCGGTGCAGCGAACTCGACCTCCGGAGGCCGGTCCTCAACGGCCATAAGTTTACCCTGGAACGCCCCATTGCTTTCGATACCCGACTCGGCGGTGAGCATGATGGAATAGTTTCCGCCGCGTTCCAGGACGAACGCACCCTCCACGAGGCTTGCGTCATCTTCCATGGGCAACAGGGTGACCTGCTGCGTCAACTCGGCCTTGGGCTCGGAATCGGCCACCGACGGAGTGGGCGTCTTCAGTGTCAATAGCCCATTCCGCAGAGCCTGATTGCTCTTCACGCGAACATGGACGGTAGTGCCCTCCAACGCCTTGATAGTTGTGTTGCCGGCCTCCAGTACCACCTGGCCCGGCTTCCATTGGGTATAGGACGGGAACTCGTAATCCGCGACCACCTGCTGAAAGACGGGCGGTTCATGCACCACCATTACGCTGCGCTCGCTGCGTCCGGCTGGGGTGTCGATATAGAACGATCGGGAACGGTCCGGGCGGTCGATATCGAGGAGGAATCGCCCCTCTGCCGTGCGTACCATGGGCATCACGTGCGTCCGGTCGGACTCGTCCAGGAACACGACGTTCGCCTGTGCCGGCAAAGCCGTCGGCCCGTTCAATCCGACAAGGATTTTGGCCGGCCGGCCGCGGTAAACCGTCTCAGGCTCGATGCTGATGTTGAAGTTGAGTAGCGTGAAAGGTGCCGAATCCTCAAGCGGGCTGAGCAGGCGAGGCAGGACCGATCTATACACGCCGGGCGCCGCTACTACCGTTACCGTTACCAGCATCACTGCTGCGCCTGCAAACGCCGCCCATCGTCCCAGGGAGCGGGCGTCTATAATTTGTCCGGCTCTGAGGCCGCTTGCCAGTTCCGTACCATGATCAATGGCGAGGCGACGAAGTGCGTCGCTGTCGTCGGATGCATAGTCGGCAGACAAGTCCACGGCGTTTATCAGAGCGCTGCTGTCCATTGACATGCGTTTCTCAATATGCCTTGCGACACGCCGAGGACGGTAGCGGTGGCGGTAGGCGGTCCGCAGCAACTTGCCTATCATGACCAGCCCGGACGCAGCCAGCAGGACGTCCACGCCCACGAGTCCCCAGACCGGCAGCGACAAACCGGCGTCCAGCACCACCGCAAGTAGTCCCAGCCCCAGGAGGATCGCCACCGTCGCGCAAGCGACCTTGAGCGTCTCGCACAGCAGCACGAACCGCGATACCCGGCACAGATGATCTTTCAGCGACGAATGGTTCATAACAATCCCGCCTTCCTGCGAAGTATCCATTCCACGCCCGCCCAGATCAGCAGCGCTACCAGTATCATCACGTGATCCCAGATGTAGCGGGTTCTGGAAGCCCCTTGTCGGGCACTTAGCATGTTGGCAAGCGTTTGCATAAGCAGTTCGGCCTGGTGGAACATCAGCGACTCGCCGCCGGACTGGGACGACAGTTCAGCGAGCGCAATGGGGTCCGCGGCGCAGTTGATCCGCTCCGTGTCCACGCTGTAAACGTTGAACTGTTTTGCCATCCGCTCGGGGGACTGTCCGGGACATTCCATCGTAACCGTGTAAACGCCGTTCTGACTAGCCTCGATCTGACCGGTAAGTCGCGTCTTTGTTCCAATAGAGGGGTGCATCGCCAGAGTGCTTTCCTGTCCGTCAGGGGCAAGGACGCGGACCTTGGGATGGAAGCCTTGTTTGGGTTCGACCTTGCAGACAGCTTCGACCAGCACCGCAGCTCCCAGCATAATGTTACCTCGGCCGACCAGAAGCGAGACGGTCTGCCCAGGCTTATAATCGCCGCCCATCGCCAGCCAGCCCACCATTCGTGACCAGAACTCGTCGTACAGCAACGCTTGCTGCGAGGAGGCTTTGCCCGAAGCACCAAGGCTCCATCGCCACAGGCCCTCTCCAAGCACCGCAACAACTCGCCCCTTACCGTAATTCATGCTCACCAGGGCTGGGGGCGCGTCGGCGTTTTGCGACAAGGCACGCCCCGCTGGCAAGGCGTTGGCCATCACGATCGTGCCCGTCTTGATACGGGCGACGACAGGCATGACACTCAGGCCCGGCATGCGGCTGATTCGACCTTCCTCGTCGAAACCTTCCCCCAGGAACGCTCCTCTACCACTCGGTGAAACCGACAGGACCATATTGTGCAGCAGGCCCTGGTCCCAGACGACCGGTTCGATGACGGCTATGTCCCGACCCATCTGTCGACCGGCGGGGGTCTTGGCGTCGTAGGACTGCCCCCGCGCGAAGACCACGTTTCCACTGCGATCGGCCACATAGCGGGTTAGCTCGGCGCCGAAGGATTCGCCAGCTAGATCCTCCAGGCCACGCCCGACTATCACCACGTCATACTTCGCCAGGTCGCCCGCCGTTCTGGGAATGGCAACCTTGTCGCCGCCGGTCTTCACCGCCTTATCATGACGGGTCAGGATTGCCGTCTGCTTGGATGGCGACACCCTCGTGATCTGCGTAAGTTCAAGCCGGGCGTCCTTGCGGAGCGAGGCGGCCAAAAACTTCGTGTCCCAATACGGTTCGCCCTCCAGCACCAGCACTTTGAGACGACCCTCGACAACATCCAGGAATACTTTCTGGGAATTGTTCGCCCCCTCCACTTCTTCCGCGAGCGTATCCAGCCAGACTCGATATTCCTTGATCCCGCCCTTGGCGTGCCTGATTGGGATGACGACTGATGCGCTGCTTTGCCCATCAAACGTCACCGGGAGCGAGACTGTGATATCCTCGCACCGGGCATGCACCACCAGGGGCCGGCCTGACTTCTCTCGCGATTTGATCTCACGCTCCAACCCCGTTTGGTTGATGCGGACGTCAATGCCGCCTTCGGTGTCGACGAGGAGGAATCCCTGTGTCGCACGTGCGATGAGGACCAGGTCCTTCCGGAAGACTGGCCCGCCCAGGCAGACGGTGTGAATGGGAATGCCCCTGGCCTTTGCCAGCAGGCCCACAGTCTGCATCGGCGCTCGGTCGCTGTCCCGCCCATCGCTGAGCACCAGCAACGCCGCGTCCCCGTCGGAAACGTCTATCTGCTGGATGGTCTGTTTGACGCAACGGGCAATGTGCGAGACTTGCCCGATTGCCACCTGTGAGGGCAGACTCTTACGCAGATCCTCACCAAGGGGGCGCACAGTCTTGTCGAACCCAAGGATGCTCAGGTCGAATGATCTGCCGATGGCGTCAAGACGGTCATGGCTGAGCCATTCGTCTCGGGCGACTTCCAGACGGCTGAGATCGCCTATGTCCTGTGTCTGCATACTGGCCGAAACGTCCAGCATTATCTGTAGCTTGGGTCTGCTGCCCCGCCTGGACTTGGCGGTCTCGGTAACGCTGGGGCCCATCAGCAGCGTCACCAAAGCCGCCAGCACCATCAGACGCATTGCCAGCAGCGCCAGCCCTGATAACCACCTGGGCGACATGGACCGGGCATATGCCGCAATCGCCAGTGCTGCCAGCGCGCCGGCCGCCACGGCCAGGTGAAGCGGCGCGATCATGGGACGCCATGTCCACGAATCTGCCGCAAGCATGGTTATTGTTTCCAGATGCATAACAAACCAAGCTCCAATGCTAGGGCCGCCATAGCGACCAGGAAGAACAAGTGCCACATAGGTTGACCGCGAATCTCCAGGGCAGGCCCGACCTGCCTGCTGTCGTGGATGGTAAGCGCTGAACTACCGCCCGCCAGTTGCTGTTGCAACACTTTCGGCGAGATCCGCCGCAGGTCGCTTTCCAACGGATTGACGTTCACCGCACGGCGCTCCATGGTACCGCCACGGCGTATCTCGTAGAATCCTGGCGAATGGGCCTCCCGAATATGCACGAACTGCGCCGCCACCTGCTCGGTCAACTCGAACGGTAGAACCCGTCCGTCAGGCCCCAGCGCAGTCCAGGGCTGCGATGCGTCGGCCGCCGAGCCTCTGACGCGCACAAGAAGGTCGCTGCCTGCGAAGGTCTCGGTTTCCTCCTGCCGGGCAGACCTGATATGGTGAAAAAACGCGTGCGTCATAGCCACAAAACCCCCGTACTTGCCCAGTTCGCTCCCCTCCAGTGACGGGCTGAAGTTGCACAGGATAAGCTTGCCGCTGCCTACTGACTGGCTGGACACTGCCGGCGAACCGTCGACAAAGCTCAGGATATTCCTCGCCCCAGTCGATGGCGTGTCCGTCGAGAAAGTGCGGAAGAAACGCACCCGACACAGGGCCTCACGGGATTGCTCGTCGAACCCGGTAAGGATGTCCGTGTCCCATTGCTGCTCCGATAACCGGATAAACCCACCGATTGCGGTCAGGTTCCGCGGAGCCTGCGGCACCCAGGGAAGTATTTCGCTCTTTGTTTCCGCTTGGCGCAAGGCCTCCAGGTTTTCGCGCACGGCCCCGTCGCCACAGAAGAACATTACACCTCCGCCGCGGTGCAGGTACATGCGAAGACCCGAAATCGCAGGTTCGCCAAGCCGCCCAACATCGGATATGAAGACCGCCTCGGCGTCGGCGATGCGCCCGAAGTCCAGCGCCGCGCCCTCAATGTGGTACACCGCCAGCTCGTCGCCCATGTCGCCGCGCGGGGCAAGCGCTCGCAGCAGGAAATAGCCCGACGTGCCAGGCTCGTGGGGATTGTCGTCCGAAACAACCGCTACCGCCAGGCGGTTGACTGCCTCGACGTTCAGAAACGCCCGATTGTCGGCGGCAAGCTTGTCCTGGGCGATGGAAAACGTCACTTTGTGCGCACCGGGACGGTCAATTGTGGTTTCGAAAGACACTTCACTGCTGACCCATGGTTGGAGCATCACGTTGCGCTGTCCCACCGAAACGTCATCAACAGTTGCCTCAACCACCACCTCGCTCGCTTGCGGCGAGTAATTGGTGACCTGCACCTGGAGTTGGAAGGTTTGGTTAACCAGCGGACGTGCAGGTATCGACCGCGATCGGGACATCGCAATATTGGTGCCATCCGTGTCACCGACGGGGATGATTATTACCGCCGTGCCCTCAGGTAGAGACAATCCGGACAGATCACCGGATCCGATTCCCCTCCAGTTGCGATCCTGCATGTCCGAGAGTATCACCAGCCGCCGCGGACCGTTATGCGGCCTAAGCAGGTCGCTCGCTCGGGCGATTGCCGCCATGAAGTTGCCCCGCTGGGCGGTGGGGCGGAAGAGCTTCAACTCCCGCCGGATGGCTTCGTGGTCGAGCGTCATTTCCGGCAGAGCAGCCGTCGGCACAGCGGCCGCGTAGATCAGCCCAACCCGGTCTTCGCCAAGGCGCAGGGAGTCCAACACTCGTTCAGCCAGCGCCCTCGCCGCGTGGAACAGCGGCGTGCCTTCGACTTCCTGATTCATCGAGGCGCTGGCGTCCAGCAGCAGCACCACTCCTGCGCCGCGTTCCAGGTCTTCCGTCGGGACGGGATGATGAAACCATCGCGGGCGAGCGAACGCGACGACTATGAGGAACACAGCCAGGCAGCGGAGCGCCAGCAAAAGCCATCGCCGCAGGCGATAAAGCTTTGACGTGCTGGCGACGGACTCGCTCAGCATGCGGATCGTGGGGAATACGATCCGGCGCCTCGCCCCTCTACCCAGAATGTGCGCCACAATGGGCAATGCCGCCAAGGATGCTCCGACAAGCATCCACGGCGACAGAAACGACAAGGCTGCCAGTATCGACGCCATCGACAAGTCTCCCGTCGGCCCGGGGTCTGAGTCCCCAAACCTGAATGTAGAGATCCACGAACGGGCCTATCCCGTACTGGACCGTCGCAATAGGTATTCGCTCAGCGCATCGGCGTAGTCGCGGCTCGTCGGAACCAGGTTGTAGTCGATGCCTCGGCCACGACATCCGCCGGAACACACGCGCAGAAAGCGATCCATCCTGCGTTTATAGGCTTTGCGCATGTCATGGACGTTCAACCTGATACGTCCGCCGCTCTCGCTGTCAATGAACACCGTGTCCTGAAGATCGGGCAGCTTAAGTTCGTCGGCGTGCAGCACGTGGAAAACGATCACCTCGCCGCCGCGGTGCGTGAAAATCGACAGAGAGTCCAGGATATTACGCGGATCGTCAAGGAGGTCACTGAAAAGCACCACCAGGCCTCGGCGACCGGTTGAGGTCGCCACCTGCCGCAGGACATCCGAAAGGTTGGCTTTGCCCACCGGCTTGACTGCCTCCATCGCCCGCAATATGTCGCAGAAATGTCGCAGCGACCCTCGCGGGCGAATGAACGAAGGACCGGCGTCCTGGGCCAGCGCCAGCGACGCGCGGTCCTGCTGCTTGGTCGTCAGGAAAGCGATCGCCGCCACCATTCTGCACGCGTGGTCGAACTTGCTGTCACCCTGTCCACCTAGACCAGCGTAGGCCATCGACGCCGAGGCGTCGACGACAATGTGAACCGTCATGTCCGACTGCTGCTCGAACAGTTTGACGTAGAGACGATCGCTGCGGCCGAAGACTTTCCAGTCAATATCGCCAGGCTCGTCACCCTGAGAGTATTGACGATAGTCGCAGAATTCAACGCTGTGTCCTCGCTGCGACGAAGAATGCCGACCGGCGTATTGCCCTTCCACGGCCCGCCGACTGGCGAACTGGAGATTGCGAAGCCATCTAAGCTCCTCAAGGCGGAGGTACTTGCCCACCAGCCCTGTGTACGTACCTGCGTGGACCTTCTCGGGTCCGGCGACGGGGGGGCTGATTGTTTTTCTCGCAGTCATAGCTGCGTCTCCTCGCCTTACGGCCATTACCTATGCGTAGTCCGGCTCGTGCGTTTCACTCAGTATCCGATCTACGATCTGCTGGGCGGTAATCCCGTCGCCCGTGGCGTTGTAGTTTGGCAAAACGCGGTGTCGCAATACTAACGGCGCAGCCTGGCGGACGTGAGCGGCCGATACAGTCGCCTGCCCGTCCAGCACCGCCATCGCCTTTGCGGCCAGCACCATGTACTGGCTGGCGCGCGGGCCTGCGCCCCATTCCACATAACGCCGTATAAAGTCGCAGGCGGTGGGGTTGTCAGGACGGCTGGAACGTGCAATCGCGACGGCGTAGGTGGCGATGTGTCGGGAGACTGGTAACTGGACAACCAGATCCTGAAAGGCCAGCATGTCGTCGCGGGTGAAGACCTGGTTGACGGTGGTTTCGCGCCCGACCTTGACCTCCAGAACGATTCGCTCTTCCTCCTCAACGGAAGGATAGTCGATCCACAAGCTGAACATGAACCTGTCGAGCTGCGCTTCAGGAAGCGGGTACGTGCCTTCCTGCTCGATTGGGTTCTGCGTAGCCACCACGATGAAAGGACGCTCAAGTTCGTACGTATTTCCCATGCTGGTGATATGGTATTCCTGCATCGCCTCCAGCAGCGCCGACTGCGTCTTGGGAGGCGTGCGGTTGATTTCATCGGCCAAGATGATATTGGCGAAGACCGGGCCATGCTTAAACCGCCACTCGCGCAGGCCCGTCAAGCGGTCCTCCTGGAGCAACTCCATTCCGATAACGTCGGCGGGCATCATGTCGGGCGTGAACTGGATACGCTTGAACGTCCACCCCAACGCCTTGCCCAGCGTCTTGACAAGGAGTGTCTTAGCCAGCCCGGGCACGCCCACAATCAGCACGTGCCCCTCGCAGAAGACCGCCGCCAGCAGTTGGCGGACGACTTCATCTTGGCCGATGATCACCCTGCCTATCTCTTTCTTAAGATTGCGATAACCCGCCTCGGCTCGACCAAGCAACTCTACGCCCCGATCATTTACAATTGGTTCCTGTTTATTCATTGTGTGATTCCTCTGCTTGTCCGTGCGGTCCTTCAATGAGGTCCGAAGATCAATTTCCTTTGCTAACCCTACGATTGGCGCATCCCTGCCCTGCATGACGCAAATCTGACCCCTTCGGACGTATATCTGCTCAACTAACGTAACAGGCTAACGCGCCGAGTGGTGAAAATGCCACAAGTTTTTTCCGCTGTAAGATCAGAGGGGGTGTTTCGGCCAATGGTGGTGACTCTTGGGTAACTTACCAGTGCATAACATGTTGTGTTCTTCAATTGCAGAGCCACTGGTCCTGCTTGTGTCAGCGGACCCGGAACGCTATGATCCGGCTCCAGAGCGAGGGGCGCATGATGGAACAACATGCCGTACGCGAAGTCGAAAGGGAAACACCCGTTTCTTGAACCGTTACCTTGAGATAAGCCGGTTGTCGCGACAACCGATAGAGCGGTTTGATGCGGTTCAGGCGGTTCAGGCGGTATTGCAAATGTCCCTCTAAGTGCTTATGAACAAAGGAAATATCTTTTCAGACAAGGACTTACGAAAAACATCAGAAATGAATTTAGCAAACCGCCGCTCTATCCTGCTGAGCTACGGGCGTAAATGTATATCAATTCGCCGGCGCTTCAGAACCGACGGCCCCTGGGGCCGTCGGCTTTTATAAACGCGGACCACCTTACTTTATCCCCCACAAACCACGCCGGTCAAGGACATTCACCGTTTATAAGCCCGCGTTGCGAAAAGGGTGTTGGTAAATTGTGGACAAACGGGCATGCTTTGGCTTAACCTTTTCTCCGGCAATGGGTTATCGTGCTGGATTGACGCCGCGAGGATGTGCGCCCGGTTTTCTCCGGCCGGGCAGGATAAGGAAATGATGCCGAAAACCTCGGATTTTGATTACGATCTGCCCAGCGAACTTATCGCCCAGAAGCCTGTCGAACCACGCGATAAGTCCAGGCTGATGGTTCTCGACCGCAAAGCCGGCGAACTTCGGCATCACCATTTCGGCGAACTACCAGCCCTGCTGCGAGAAGGCGACCTGCTCGTCCTGAACGACACCCGCGTCATCCCGGCAAGGTTCCTCTGCCAACGACGAACGGGCGGGCAAATCGAAGGGTTGTTCCTGCGTGAACTGTCGGCTGGGCGATGGGAAGTGATGCTCAAGGGCGCAGGGCGTTGCAAAAACGCCGAGGAACTAACCTTCGTCGAAGAGCCGAAGGTTTCAGTCAAACTGGAAAACCGGCTTGGTGAGGGACTCTGGAACATTGTCGTCAGCCCGCCTATCGGTGCGGTCGAACTACTCGAACAAATCGGCATAACCCCCCTGCCGCCATATATCCACAGGGACCACCCCAACAGTCGGGACCGCCTGACATACCAAACAGTCTATGCCGCTCGTCCCGGTGCGGTGGCCGCCCCGACCGCCGGTCTGCATTTCACCGAAAACATCCTCGCCGAGCTCCAAGCCAGGAAAATCGAATCGGTCAATGTTACGTTGCACGTGGGCCTGGGAACCTTCGCTCCAGTCAAAGCCAAGCAACTCGACCAGCATGAAATGCACTCGGAGTGGTACGAACTGTCCGCCTCGGCAGCCAAAACAATCACGGACGCCAAAAAGCAGGGTCGGCGAATCGTAGCCGTCGGAACCACCAGCGTCCGCGTGTTGGAGACCGCCGCCGCCGAAGGCGCATTTGAGGGCCGGTCCGGCTGGACTGACCTGTTCATCTATCCGCCGAGCGAGTTTCGCGTCGTTGATGTCATGCTGACCAATTTTCACCTTCCACGCTCGACGCTGCTGATGCTGGTGGCTGCTTTCTGTAGCCCCGGTTCGACCAACGGAATAAAAATCATCAAAGACGCCTACGCCGAAGCAGTCCGGCAAAAATATCGTTTCTATTCCTATGGCGACGCAATGCTGATATTGTAAGAGGCATGAATATTCAGATACGACGATTATGGATGCTTTCGGTGATAGTAGCGGCGATGCTACTTCCTGCCTCGGCGCGAGCGGAGAGTTTCGATCCTTTACAAAACACCTTTTCAACCCCGAATGATACAAACGAGAATTTTTCCATTCGGACAATCATCTCGCACAAAACAGTCAAGCCCGGGGATTCGTTCTACGTAGCCGTCGAAATGACCATCGCCGATGGAGCGTGGCTTTACGGACCGGTTACGGGAGAAAAGACCGTCGAGGTTGAGAACCTGAAGGTCGAGATCAACACAAGCAACCTGACTGCCGGTAAGGTACTTTACTCTCCGACAACGCTCCACGTTACGAAATACGCCCCGGAGCAATCAGATACGTACAACGTTTATGAAGGTAAAGGGTATCTGTTCATTCCGGTTGTGTACCACACCGATTTTCCCGAAATCGACGGCGTCCGACTAAGCGTGACCATCCGTGGCCAGATTTGCACTAAAGACGGCCTGTGCGTACCAGTCGGCAGTACTATCATCAACTGGATTGAAACAGGCTCGGAAACGGTCGCTTCGACGGAGTGGACCGGGCATATTAAGAAAATCCTTTCGCAGTCAAAGACGCTTGAGCAATGGAAAGACACGCTTGCCGACGGGCATGAGGTGGCTACCGTCTGGGGTGATCCTTCCGGTGCGGGCGTAAAGGCTCTGGCGACTTTTGCACTCGCGCTGTTGGCTGGACTCATTCTCAATATCATGCCGTGCGTTCTCCCGGTGATTCCGCTTCGCCTGCTGACGCTGCTGGAACATGCAGGCCAATCCCGCCGGCGGTTCATCACGCTCGGGCTAGCCTTCGCCGGCGGTATCGTCCTGTTCTTCGTCGGCCTGGCCGCCGCTAACGTGATACTGAAACTCTCGCTGCAATACTCGCTCAAACAGGCCGACCTTTTCCGCCATACCGGACCGGTCATTGCGATGATACTGCTTCTGGTGGCGCTGGCTGCCAATATGTTCGACGTCTTTACCGTTACGGTTCCTGGCAGAGTAGCGTCTGCCCGCACAGGCAGGGGACACCTCGGAGCCGTCGGTATGGGTCTGCTGATGGCGGTGCTTTCGACGCCGTGCAGTTTCGCCATTATCGCGACGGTGTTCACGTCGGCTGTATTGTTCCTGCCCCTGGCGTCGGGAACGGTGGCGATTATCCTCATCGGCGTCGGAATGGCCGTCCCGCATGCGCTGCTGGCGTTCGCGCCGAAAATCGTCTCACGACTTCCCAAAGCCGGTAAGTGGACAGACCTGTTCAAGCAATCGGTCGGATTCGTGTTCCTGCTGATAGCGGTCTGGCTTCTGCGGACGCAAATGGACAGGCCGTATCCCGCATGGGTCGCTGCCTACGGCGTGGTGCTGGCGATGTGCCTCTGGATGTGGGGTTCGTGGGTGCGGTTCGACGACGCCGCGTGGAAGAAATGGTCCGTCCGCATCGCTGCCGCCGCTATTGCCGTATCGGCGGGATGGTGGATGCTGACGCCGCCGAAACCCCTTGCCGTCAAGATGCGTCCTTTCGACCCAGCCGAGATCGCCCTCGCCCGACGCGAAGGTGAAATCGTCCTGATAAAATTTACCGGGACCATGTGCCCGGAATGCAAGGTGCTGGACATGACGGTCTATAACGACCCCGACCTTGCCAAGGCGCTCCAGGCCAGGGACGTAGCCGTATTCAAGGGCGACGTTACACGCAAGGACATGCCCGCAGGTAAGATGCTCTACGAAAACCTCCGCGAACCCGGGCCGCCGCTGACGGTGATATTCCTGCCGGGAAATCCAAAGCCCCTCCGCCTGCGAAAAGGATTGAGCGGGAAACTTATAATTCAGAAAATGGATGAAGCAATTGGGAAAAGGTGAGTTTATGAATCAGATGGAAGAATCAGAACATGTCCTTCCGGGCGTAAAGAACATCATCGCCATCGGCGCGGGCAAAGGCGGCGTCGGCAAGAGCACAATCTCCGTCCACCTCGCCGTCGGGCTTCGTCGGGCCGGTGCGTCCGTCGGACTGATGGACTGCGACATCTATGGCCCTTCAATCGCGATGATGACCGGTATCGAAGGGGCAGAACCCGCAATGGTCGGCGAAAAGCAAATCGCCCCGTTCGACGCCTGCGGGCTTAAGGTTATCTCAATGGC